>DATCDE010000227.1 GCA_036510875.1 Actinomycetes bacterium | reverse complement strand
GCCTCGATCATCAAGGCCGACAACCCAACCCGCAAATCCACCGGCCCACAACCCGACGATCCCAACTACGCCCTCGCCACAATCCCAGCTGACATGCTCACCAACTTGAGCCAAGTCGGGAGAACAAGACGCGCTCCTCGTTGTCAAGCCTGGTTGGAAACGCGGTGTGCCGATGTAATTGCCCCTCAGGTCGTCTGGGTCGGCACGGCAGCCGACGTCGAGGGGGCGTTCGGCCGCACTCTGAGCTGTCATACCCTGGCGGCACACTGACAACATGCTCGATCTCGTGCTGCCGCTGGAATGCGGCGGTTGCGGCGCGCCGTCGACCCGGTGGTGTGACGTCTGCGCCGCCGCGCTCGAGGTCAAGTCCGACGAACCCCACCTGGTCACGCCGCGCGTCGACCCCGGCGTGCCGGTATTCGCCCTCGGCCGCTACGCCGGCCCGCGCAGGCAGGCCATCGTCGCCCTCAAGGAGCACGGCCGCCGCGACCTGACCGCCCCGCTGGCCCGCGCCCTGGCCATGGGGGTCCACCGCCTGATCGGCTGGGGCATTCTCGACACCCCGGTCACGGTCGTCCCCGCCCCGACCCGCGCCTCGGCCGCCCGCCGCCGCGGCGGCGACCCCGTCGCCCGGATCGCCACCGTCGCGACCCGGGCCCACCCCGCCGTCACCGTCGTGGCGGCCCTGCGCACCAGGGCGATGGTCCGTGACTCCGTCGGCCTGACCAGCACCGCGCGCGAGCGCAACATCGCCGGGCGGGTGCGGCTGATCCGCTCGGTGGCGGGTCCCGTTCTGCTCGTCGACGACATCGTCACCACCGGCGCGACGGCCCGCGAATCGGTGCGCACGCTGCGAACTGCAGGGGCGGAAGTGACGGCTGTGCTGGCCCTCGCGCACGCGTGACTTTGGTCCTTGTAACGAAGGTCGAAAGAACTGAAAACAGGTGCGTCAAAAGGTGGCACCACCGTGTGAACTCCGACTACCGTCGGGGCCAACACACCGTGAACACATCACGGGGGGACCTAGCACACAGGTCCGCCACTTCACCGAGAACGGTAGGAGGTGAGTTCTTCGACCTCTGGCGCCGGCGGGGGAGAGTCCGTGCCTTCCCTGCTCGGCGCAGTCATCGAATGACAGGCCGGGCACGCCCCAGTGCGTGCAACCCGTAAGAGAAACGAGTTGTCAAGCATGTCAACCCAATCCGTGAACGCCGATCAGCTGACCGACACCGACGAATCCTCTACGACCGACGCAGGCGCCGAGGTACAGGTGACGGGTCGCAACGTCGAGGTCCCCGACCACTATCGCGTCTATGTCGCCCAGAAGCTCGCTCGCCTCGAGCGGTTCGATCGCTCGATCTACCGCTTCGACGTCGAGCTCGAGCACGAACGCAACCGTCGCCAGCGCAAGAACTGCCAGCACGTCGAGATCACCGCGCGCGGACGCGGCCCCGTCGTCCGCGGCGAGGGCTGCGCCGACAGTTTCTACGGCGCCTTCGAAGCCGCGGTGCACAAGCTCGAGAACCGGCTGCGCCGCAGCAAGGACCGCCGCAAGGTCCACTATGGCGACAAGACCCCGGTCTCGCTGCACCAGGCCACCGCGGCGGTGGACGCCGTCGCGGCGTTCGCCCCGAACAAGGACGCCGCAACCGGCGAGCAGGCCGTCGCCGAGGACCACGAGCCCGGCCGCATCGTGCGCACCAAGGAGCACCCGGCCAAGCCGATGACGGTCGACGACGCGCTCTACGAGATGGAACTGGTGGGGCACGACTTCTTCTTGTTCCAGGACAAGGAGACGGATCGCCCCTCGGTCGTCTACCGTCGCCACGCCTACGACTACGGCCTGATCCGGCTCGCCTGAGGCTGACGGGGGCGAACGAGCGCGTCACCTAGGATGGAGGGCGCTCAAGCCTCCAATCCACAGGGGAAGCCTCCTCTGTCTATTCCAGGGGAAGATTGTGCTTTCGAAGTTACTGCGCCTCGGCGAAGGTCGCATGGTCAAGCGCCTCAAGGGGGTGGCTGACTATGTCAACACCTTGTCCGACGACGTAGAGAAGCTCACCGACGCCGAGCTGCGGGCCAAGACCGACGAGTTCAAGAAGCGCGTCGCCGGCGGCGAGGACCTCGACGACGTGCTGCCCGAGGCCTTCGCCGTGGCCCGCGAGGCGGCCTGGCGGGTGCTCTCCCAGCGCCACTTCGACGTCCAGGTCATGGGTGGTGCGGCCCTGCACTTCGGCAACGTCGCCGAGATGAAGACCGGTGAGGGCAAGACCCTGACCTGTGTGCTGCCCGCATACCTCAACTCGCTGGCCGGCACCGGCGTGCACGTTGTCACGGTCAACGACTACCTGGCCAAACGCGACAGCGAGTGGATGGGCCGCGTGCACCGCTTCCTGGGACTGGACGTGGGCGTGATCCTGGCCCAGATGACGCCCGACGAGCGGCGCGTCGCTTACGGCGCCGACATCACCTACGGCACCAACAACGAGTTCGGCTTCGACTACCTGCGCGACAACATGGCGCACTCGGTCGAAGAGATGGTCCAGCGCGGCCACAACTACGCCATCGTCGACGAGGTCGACTCCATCCTCATCGACGAGGCCCGCACCCCGCTGATCATCTCCGGTCCGGCCGACGGTGCCTCGCACTGGTACAGCGAGTTCGCCCGCATCTCGCCGCTGATGGAAAAGGACACCCATTACGAGGTCGACATCCGCAAGCGCACCGTCGGCGTGCACGAGCTGGGCGTGGAGTTCGTCGAGGACCAGCTCGGCATCGACAACCTCTACGAGGCCGCCAACTCGCCGCTGGTCAGCTACCTCAACAACTGCCTGAAGGCCAAGGAGCTTTTCCAGCGCGACAAGGACTACATCGTCCGCAACGGCGAGGTTCTGATCGTCGACGAGTTCACCGGCCGCGTGCTGATCGGCCGCCGCTACAACGAGGGCATGCACCAGGCCATCGAGGCCAAGGAGAACGTGGAGATCAAGGCCGAGAACCAGACCCTGGCCACGATCACCCTGCAGAACTACTTCCGGCTCTACGACAAGCTCGCCGGCATGACCGGCACCGCCGAGACCGAGGCCGCCGAGCTGCACGAGATCTACAAGCTCGGCGTGGTCCAGATCCCGACCAACATGCCGATGGTCCGCAAGGACCAGACCGACCTCATCTACAAGACCGAGGAAGCCAAGTACATCGCCGTCGTCGACGACGTCACCGAGCGCTACGAGAAGGGCCAGCCGGTCCTGATCGGCACCACCAGCGTCGAGCGCTCGGAGTACCTGTCGCGCCAGTTCCAGAAGCGGCGCGTGCCGCACAACGTCCTCAACGCCAAGTACCACGAGCAGGAGGCCGGCATCATTGCCGAAGCCGGCCGGCGCGGCGCCATCACGGTGGCCACCAACATGGCCGGCCGCGGTACCGACATCGTGCTCGGCGGCAATGTCGACTTTCTGCTCGACCAGCGGCTGCGCGAGCGGGGCCTGGATCCGGTCGAGACCCCCGACGAGTACGAGGTGGCCTGGCACGAGGAACTGCCCAAGGTCAAGGCTGAGGCGGCCGAGGAGGCCGAGGACGTCATCGCCGTCGGCGGTCTCTACGTGCTGGGCACCGAACGCCACGAGTCACGTCGTATCGACAACCAGCTGCGTGGACGCTCGGGACGCCAGGGCGACCCAGGTGAGTCGCGGTTCTACCTGTCGCTGGGCGACGAGCTCATGCGGCGGTTCAACGGCGCGACGCTGGAGTCGCTGCTGACCCGGCTCAACCTGCCCGACGACGTGCCCATCGAGGCCAAGATGGTCACCCGTGCGATCAAGAGCGCGCAGACCCAGGTCGAGCAGCAGAACTTCGAGATCCGCAAGAACGTCCTCAAGTACGACGAGGTGATGAACCAGCAGCGCAAGGTCATCTACGAGGAGCGCCGCCGGATTCTCGAGGGGGAGAACCTGCAGCAGCAGGCCCACGACATGCTGGTCGACGTCGTCACCGCCTATGTCAACGGTGCCACCGCCGAGGGCTACTCCGAGGACTGGGACCTCGAGCAGCTGTGGACCGCGCTCAAGCAGCTCTACCCGGTGGGCATCGACCACCACGACCTCATCGACTCCGACGCTGTCGGCGAACCCGGTGAGTTGACCCGCGAAGAGCTGCTCGACGCGTTGGTCGCCGACGCCGAAAAAGCGTATGCCGCAAGGGAAGCCGAGATCGAGGCGCTTGCCGGCGAGGGCGCCATGCGTCAGCTGGAGCGCAACGTGCTGCTCAACGTCATCGACCGCAAGTGGCGCGAGCACCTCTACGAGATGGACTACCTCAAGGAGGGCATCGGCCTGCGGGCCATGGCGCAGCGCGACCCGCTGGTCGAGTACCAGCGCGAGGGCTACGACATGTTCACCGGCATGCTCGAGGGCGTCAAGGAGGAGTCGGTCGGCTTCCTGTTCAACGTCCAGGTCGAGGCCGTGCCGCAGACGGCGCCGACGGTCGCCCCGGTCGCCACCCCTCAGGGGCTGGCCGATCTCGGCGCGCCCGAGGAGGACGAGGAGCCCAGCGGACGCCACGCCGCGGCGACCCTGCGCGCCAAGGGCATCGACGACGAGGACTCCCGCCAGCTGACCTACAGCGGTCCGGCGGAGGACGGCTCGGCCGAGGTGAAGCGCAACGGCGGCAAGCACGCCGCCCCGGCCAGCGGCACCCGCAAGGAGCGTCGCGAGGCCGCGCGGCAGCGCGCCAAGGACCAGAAGACGTTGCGTCGCGGGTAGTCGAGTCGACGATGCCGCTGAGAGACGAGGCGGAGGAGGAGCGAGACAGTCGCGGGTAGTCGAGTCCCGTC
>DATCDE010000226.1 GCA_036510875.1 Actinomycetes bacterium | reverse complement strand
GGACCGCCGCCTGCACCCCGCCCGTGGAACCGAACCCGCCCTCGGCCCGGAACGATCCTGGCAACCGCTCGACCTCGTGGAACCGGGCCCGTTCGACCCGCTGGACCACCAGCTGAGCGATGCGGTCACCGCGGTGGAAGGTCACGGGTGCCCGCGGGTCGAGATTGACCACACTGACCTTGATCTCGCCGCGGTACCCCGCATCGACGGTACCCGGTGCGTTGACCAGGCTCACGCCGTAGCGCACCGCGAGGCCGGAGCGCGGGTGCACGAACGCCGCGTACCCGTCCGGCAGGGCGATCGCGACCCCGGTCGGCAGCAGCGCCCGCTCCCCCGGAGCCAGCTCGGCCTCGACCGCCGTGTAGAGGTCGGCCCCGGCATCCCCGGGGTGGGCGTACGTCGGCACGGGGAGCCCGGGGTCGAGCCGCTGCAGCAGCACGTCGACGTCGGTCACGGGTTGACCTCGTAGCCGCGGACGGCCCCGGCGGCCACGTCCGCCCTCGCCTGGGCGACGTCCTCGGGTCGGCCGTGGGTGGTGAAGTGGGTCAACGGCACCTGCACGAAGAGCGCGGCCGCCGTCACCGCCACCGGTCCGTCAGGTGCGTCCAGGGCACCGCGAGCCCGGGTATAGACCTTGCGACCGGCCTGGCCGCGGACCTCCGCGTCGATGTTCAGGACGGAGCCCACCGGCACCGGGCGCCGGAAGTCGGTCTCCAGCCGGCCGGTCACCGCGGGGCGCCGCAGCAGCCAGTTCAGGCTGCCCAGCGCCTCGTCGAAGGCCGCCGCGAGCAGTCCGCCGTGCGCCAGGCCCGGGGCGCCCTGATGGTGCTCGGACACGGTGAACTGCGAGTGGGTCGTGAGCCCCTCGCCCGCGTACACCCGCAGGTGCAGTCCGGTCGGGTGGTCGACGCCGCAGCCGAAGCAGAACCGGAAGTGGCTGAGCATCTCCTCGCCGGGGGGAGGCGCGTCCGGGTGACGCTCAGGGACGACGGCGTCCTCAGGCGGTTCGGTGGGCAGGGTCGTCACGGGGACCGACCCTACTGCCGACGGGTGGGCCACCGGATGCGACCCTGGTGCCCGTGGGCACCTTCCGGGAACGGCTGTGGGCGCCGTGGTGGCTATGGGTCGTGGCGGCTGCCTTCGCGGCGACGTTCGGGATCGCGTTCGCGGTGCCGCTCGGCGCGGCCTGGGGGCTGGGCGTCCTGCTCGCGGCCGAAGGCATCGTGGCGGCCGCACTCGGGGGCATGTCGGTGCTGGTGGAGGTGCGCGAGCATCTGCTGGTCGCCGGGCGAGCCCGGCTGCCGCTGACCTGCGTGGGACGGGTCACCGTGCTGGACGCCGACGCCGCCCGCGCCCTGCGCGGGGTCGACGCGGACCCGAGGGCCCACCTGGTGCTGCGCGGCTGGGTGTCCACCGCCGTCCGCGTCGACCTGGACGACCCGGCCGACCCCACGCCGTACTGGTACGTCTCGACCCGCCACCCGGACCGGCTGGCCGCAGCCCTGGGCGGACGCCGGTCACCCGACCGGTCGGCGTGAGAGTCCGCTGATAGGGCAAGGTGTCCTTCGACGCCATCGATTCGACAAGGGGTAGACCAGACATGGCCGCACAAGACTCCGCAAGGAAGGTTCTGCTGCCCGCCGGGGGGATCGTCGCGGCGATCGTCGCCCCCAAGGTCGTCAGGGTGGTCTGGGTCGCGATCGCCGGTCACGAGCCGCCGGAGGATCCGGCCGACCCGCAGGTGGCGATGCGTCAGGCGGTCGCGGTAGCGGTCACGACCGCAGTGGTGGCCGGGGTAGTACGGCTCGTCATCGCGCGGGGCACCCGGCGGATGACCTCGAAGCTGTCGTCCGGACGGTCAGCTCTTGGGGCCGGAGCGGCGTAGCGCTCTCGGCAGCCGCGGCCGCCGTCCCGGAGTCCCGCTCTCGAGGGCCCGGGCCACGACCCGGCCGGTCAGCCCGCCGGTGAGGGCCCGCTTGCGGCGCAGGTCGGCCCGCAACGAGTCGGCCAGCAGCCCGGTCTGCCGCTGGTTGCTGTAGGCACCGAAAACGGCACCGGCCATCAGGGGCGCCGCGGTGCCAAGACCGCGCCCGGCCCGGCCGATGAGCCGTCGCTGCACCCGCTGCCGGGTGACCGAGCCCATGGCCGCGGACAGCGAATGGGGGTCGAGCGGGTTGATACCGCGACGGTTGGCCCAGGCCAGGGCATAGGCGGAGCCGCGCTGGCCTAGGGTGCCGCGCACCGGCAGGCCGTAGACCTCGTGCAGCTCACCCACCAGCTTGATCTCGATGGCCGCCACGGCCACCACCTCGACGGTCAGCTGGATGGGGATGGTGAGCAGGCTCACCGGCACCGCCCACTTGACCGCGGACAGCGCCCCGCCCGCGACACCGACGGAGGACGTCGCCACCGTCGCGGTGCGGACCAGCGCGTCGGCGAGCTCCTCGCCGGTGCGGCCGCCGTGGTGGGCCTTCAGCTTCTCGAGGTCCCGGATCGGGATGTGCGGGGCGGCGTCGATGATGACGTCGGCCAGCCAGCGGCCGCTCGCCACGGCGGCGGCACCGGCCCCTCGCGCGGACACGGCCAGCGCCGGGGCCAGCCGGGCCAGCAGCCGGGCGTAGGCCGCGCGGCCGCGCCGCCGGGCCGGCTCCGACCCGTGCGCCTCCCGGTCGGCCTCCTCGGCGTCCTGCTCGCCAGCGATCTGGGCGAGCAGGCCGGGCAGCTCGTCAGCCCCAGGTTGGGTCATGGCAGGTCCGCTGGTCAGGCGGCGCACTCCCGGCAGATCAGCTGTCCGTGGTCCTCCTTGGCCAGCTGGCTGCGGTGATGCACCAGGAAGCAGCGCGAGCAGGTGAACTCATCGGCCTGCCGGGGCAGCACCCGGACCGAGAGCTCCTCGTTGGACAGGTCGGCGCCGGGCAGCTCGAAGCTCTCCGCGGCCTCTGCCTCGTCGGTGTCGACGGCGGCTGAGGTGGTGTCGGCACGACGCGCCTTGAGCTCCTCGATGCTGTCCTCGGCGAGCTCGTCGTCCGTCTTGCGCGGGGTGTCGTAGTCGGTGGCCACGCCCGGGTCCTCCGTCAGTTGCTGCGGTCCAGTGGTGGTGTGCTGATCAGAACGCGAAGCGCGCTCCATTTGTGCCCGGGCGGCGACAGCTCGCTGACACCCCGGAGACCGGGATTGTGCCCGACCCGGGGGTGCCCTGTCGCGCCGGGGGGGGATCGCGGGTGTAGAGATACGTCACACCCGCGGGAAGGGAGCAGCCATGGCGGTGTACGCGCTGGGTGACCTGGTGCCGTCGATCGACCCGGACGCCTTCGTCCACCCGGATGCCGTGGTGATCGGGCGGGTGCAGCTGGGCGCTGGATCGAGCGTGTGGCCGGGCGCGGTGCTGCGCGGCGACTATGGCTCGATCTCGGTGGGTGCCGAGACGTCGGTGCAGGACGGCAGCGTGGTGCACGCCACGGCGGAGCTGGCCACGGTCATCGGTGCCCGCTGCGTCGTCGGGCACCTCGCCCACCTCGAGGGGTGCATCGTCGAGGACGACTGCCTGGTGGGCTCCGGCTCAGTGCTGCTGCACCGGGTACTGGTCCGCTCGGGTGCGCTGGTGGCCGCGGGGGCGGTGGTGGCGCCGGGCACCGAGGTTCCCACCCGGGCGATGGCTCGGGGGGTGCCCGCCCGGGTCACCCTGGACACCGTCGGGCCGCTGGCCTTCGCGGACTCGGTGCGGCGGTACGTCGAGAACGGGCGTCGCTACGCCGCGGACCTGCGCCGGTTGGACTGACCGCCGTCCCGCCGAGCTTCCGGTCAGTCGCGGTCGGGGGCAAGGGGGATCAGCAGGGCGTCCAGGGCGGCGTGGAGGCCGGGGCCCGCGGCCAGGACCAGGTCCTCCCCGGGCGGGGCGCCGGCCAGCCCGGTGACCAGGGCGCCGGCCTCGCGGGCGACCAGGCCCCCCGCGGCCAGGTCCCAGGGCTGCAGCCCCTGCTCGTAGTAGCCGTCCACCCGCCCGCAGGCGACCGAGCACAGGTCCACCGAGGCCGCGCCGAGCCGGCGGATGTCGCGGACCCTCGGCAGCACCTCGACCAGCACCGCGGCCTGCCGGGCCCGCCGGGACGCGGCGTACCCGAACCCGGTCGCCACCATCGCCTGGGACAGCTCGGTGCAGCCGGAGACGTGGACGGGGACCCCGTTGCGGGTCGCCCCACGGCCGCGGACGGCGCTGAACGTCTCGCCGAGACGGGGCACCTCGACCACCCCGACGACGGTCTCGCCGTCGACCTCGGCCGCCACGCTCACCGCCCAGCCGGGCAGGTCGTACAGGTAGTTCACCGTGCCGTCGATCGGGTCGATCACCCACCGCACCCCGCTGGTCCCCGCGGTGTCGGCACCCTCCTCGCCGAGGATCCCGTCCTCGGGCCGGGCCGCGCGCAGCCGGTCGACGAGCAGCTGCTCGGCCCGCTTGTCCATGACCGTGACCACGTCGGTCGGCGTGGACTTGGTGTCCACGCCGAGGTCGGCCGGCCGACGGTCCAGCAGCAGGGCGCCCGCCTCGGCCGCCACGGACGTCGCCAGGGCCAGCAGCTCGTCGAGCCGGGCGGCGTCCACGCCGTCCGTCGTCATCGGTCCTCCCCTGCGACGGCCGGGCGCGGTCCCCGCGGGTTGGGGCAGCAGCCGGCCGAGCACACGTCGCGCCACGGACCCAGCGGCGACAAGGCCCGGCGCTCGGCCGCCGGCCGGTCGGCCAGCCGCTCCTGCACCAGCTCGCCCACCATGGCGACGAACCGCGGGTCGGTGCCGGGCGTGGCGGCCCTCGCCATCGGCAGGCCGAGCCTCTCGGCGTCCGCCGCGGCCACGGTGTCCAGGTCGTAGACGACCTCCATGTGGTCCGAGACGAACCCGATCGGGACGACGACCACTCCGGGCACTCCCTGGGCCACCAGCGCCTCGAGGTGGTCGCTGATGTCCGGTTCCAGCCACGGCTGCGTGGGCGGCCCGGAGCGGGACTGGAACACCAGGTCCCAGAGGCGGTCCACGCCGGTCGCCTCGGCCACGCCCTCGGCGACGAGCCCGGCCACCGCACGGTGCTGGACGAGGTAGGCGTCGCCGTCCGGACCGCTGGACTCCGCCGCCGCGACGGGGATCGAGTGCGTGGTGAACACCAGCCGGGCGCCGGGCTGGACGGCGTCCGGGAGACTGGCCAGCGCCGACAGCGTGGCGTCGACGAACGGCTGGACGAAGCCGGGGTGGTCGAAGTAGTGCCGCACCTTGTCGATCTCGGGGGCGCCGTCGACGTCGGCCCTGGCCGCGGCCAGGTTCTCCCGGTACTGCCGGCAGCCCGAGTACGACGAGTACGCCGACGTCACGAAGGCCAGCGCCCTGCGGACCCCTGCGTCGCGCATGTCGCGCAGCGTGTCGGCGAGGTACGGATCCCAGTTCCGGTTGCCCCAGTAGACCGGCAGGTCGACTCCGGCGTCCGCCAGCTCGGCGCGCAGCGCGTCCAGCAGCATCCGGTTCTGCGCGTTGATCGGGCTTACCCCGCCGAACAGCGCATAGTGCGCACCGACCTGCCCGAGCCGGTCCCGGGGGATCCCCCGGCCGCGGGTCACGTTCTCCAAGAAGGGCACCACATCGTCCGGGCCCTCGGGGCCGCCGAAGGACACCAGCAGCACGGCGTCGTAGTCGGTCACGCCCCGATCCTCCCAGGCAGGAGCGGTCCGCGCAGGAGCGGTCGGCGCGGTCGGCTAGCGTCCCGGGGTGCGCAACCCCTACGCCGAGATGGCCAGGACCCCCGGCGGATTGGCGTTCTCGGCGGCCGGGTTCCTGGCCCGGATGCCGATCTCCATGCTGGGCATCGGGGTGGTGCTGCTGGTCTCGCGGTCCACCGGCTCCTACACCGGCGCGGGGGCGGTCACGGCCTGCTTCGCGGTGGCCGAGGCGCTCGGCCAGCCGTTCACCGCCCGGCTCGTGGACCGGCACGGGCAGCGCCGCGTGGTCACTCCCCTGGTGGTCGCGCACCTGCTCGCTCTGGTGGCCCTCGTCTGGTTGGCCGGGGTCCCCGCGCCCGTCGCCGTGCTGGCCGTGCCGGCCGCCGTCGCGGGGGCCAGCCTGCCGAACGTCGGCTCGCTGGTCCGGGCCCGCTGGAGCCACCAGCTGTCCGGGAGCACCGTGCTGCGCACCGCCTTCTCGTTCGAGTCGGTGATCGACGAGATCATCTTCGTGGTCGGACCACCGCTGGTGACCGTCCTGGCCGCCCGGTACGGCCCAGCCCCCGCGGTGCTGTCCTCACTGGTGTTCCTGGTGGTCGGCGCCGCCTGGCTGCTCAGCCAGCGGGCCACCGAGCCACCGGCGTGCGGGTCAGCGCACGCGGTGGGCAGCTCGGCGCTGCGGCTGCCGACGATGCGGCTGGTCATGGCCGTGATGGCGGCGCTCGGCATCGCGTTCGGCTCGATCGAGGTGATCACCGTCGCCGGCGCGGGCGCCGCCGGCCACCCGGCCCGGGCCGGTGTGCTGCTCGCGCTCTACGCCGGCGGCTCGCTGGTCGCCGGCATCGTCTACGGCGCCAGCCACCTCGCGGTGCCGCTGCGGCGACAGCTGCTCGTGCTGGGGCTGGCCACTCCGTTCAGCCTGGTGGCCCTGCCGTTCGCGGTCTCGACCGCGGCGACCGCCGTCCTGATCTTCGTCGCCGGGTTCGTGATCTCGCCCACCCTCATCGCCGGGTTCTCGCTGGTCCAGGAGGCGGTCCCGGCCGACCGGTTGACCGAGGGACTGACCTGGGCCACCACGGCCATCGGGCTGGGGGTCGCGGTGGGAGCCGCCCTCGGCGGCCGGGCCGCGGACCTCGTCGGCACCCCGCGGGCCTACCTGGTGCCGCTCGTCGCCGCCGTCCTGGTGGCGGCGATCGTCGGGCTGGCCGCGCTCGCCGGACGCCGGAGGGCGCGGCGGGCCGGGCTAGTCGAGCGCTAGCCGGTCGAGGCGCCGGGGCTCGGGCTCGACGTCGTCGCCGGGGTCGGGCTCGTGGTGGGGGACGGCGCCGCGAACGTGTCGGTCGCCGACGGCGCCGGGGACGCGCTGCCGGTCGGCGACGCCGAGGCGCTGGGGCTGGCGGCGCCGGTCGGCGACGCCGAGGCGGACGCTGATGTGGACGGCTGGGCGGTCGCGGTCGGGGTGGGTCTCGGCTGGGTCCGCGCCGGCAGCCCCGGGGTCACGGTCGTCCGCTGCTCGCAGTCCTGGCCGAACGCCGAGCAGGCCAGCGTGCCCCCGGTGGACAGCTCCAGCACGGTCACCGCCGCCATCGCCAGCAGGAACACCCCGAGCGAGAGCAGCGCGATCCGGCCCCACCGATAGCCGCGCTCATCCTCCAGGTCCAGCGCCGGCAGCACCATGGTGCGCTGGAGGTCGAACTCGTCGTCGTCGTCCGCATCCCACGGCGCAGCCGCCATTTCGGCCCGCCGCCGCGCCCGCAGCCCCTCCGCCGTCCGCCGGGCGCCGTGCTGGTAGACCGCGCTGAGCACGGTGATCGTCACCGAGACCACCGCCGCCCCGATGACCGTCCCGGCCACCCCGAGCACCGAGGCGGCCCACGCCGCGCTCACGGCGGCCAGCGCGCCGGCCACCACCTGGGTCAGGCTGAGGTCGAGTCGTCGGCGCGGTTCGGTGGGACTCATCCACGGCATTGTGTCGGGTTCGGTGCCCGGTTTCGGCCCCGGCCCGCGTAAGGTCGGGGACGCTCGGGGCCTGGGCGCCCCGAACGCTCGGACGTGGGAGGCACGGCGCATGGAGGACCTCAGGCTCGTCGGGCTGAGCGAGGACGGCTCGCGGCTGGTACTCGAGGGTAAGGACGGCCACAGTTTCGCCGTGCCCGTCGACGAGCGCATCCACGCCGCCCTGCGGGGCGACCGGGCCCGGCTGGGCCAGTTGCAGATCAACATGGAGAGCCGGCTGCGGCCCCGGGAGATCCAGGCCAGGATCCGGGCCGGGCAGAGCTCGGAGGAGGTCGCGGTCGCGGCCGGGGTCCCGGTGGACCGGGTCCGCCGCTACGAGGGCCCGATCCTGCAGGAACGCAACCACATGGCCGAGTCGGCCCGGGCCGTGGGCGTCCGCCGGGTCACCGACTCCACGAGCACCCCCCTGGGCACCCTGGTGGCCACCCGGCTGGAGGAGCGGGGAGTCTCCCCCGAGGACCTCGAGTGGGACTCCTGGCGCCGCGAAGACGCCCGCTGGGAGGTGCTGCTGCGCTACTCCGCCGCCGGGCGCGAGCGGCTGGCCCGCTGGATCTTCGACCCGGCGCGCCGCACGATCGAACCGGACGACGACGAGTCCCGCTGGCTGACCGACGAGGAGCGGGCCGCCCCGGAGCCGCCGAGCAAGGCGGTCCGCCGGCTGGCCCCGGTGCCGTCCCCGGAGGAGGCCCCTGAGCCGGACGAGCCGACCCGGCAGCACGACACGGTGCCGGTCGAGCGGATGGCTCCCCCGGCGGAGACCCCCGCCGCGTCCGAGCGGCCCGCCCCCGCGGCCCCCGCGCCGGCAGCCGCCCCCGCGGCGAAGCGCACGTCCAAGCGGGCGCCCGTCCCCAGCTGGGACGAGATCCTGTTCGGCATGAGCAGCAAGGACGACGACTCCGGCCGCTGACCGGGGTCAGCCCGGGTCCGGCCCGGTGGCCACCGAACGGGTCGGGTCGGTGATCCACTCGCTCCACGAGCCGACATAGAGCGCGGCCGGGATCCCGCACACCTCAAGCGCCAGCACCAGCTGGGCGGCGCTCACGCCGGAGCCGCAGGACGCGCCGACGGGTCCGCGGTCGCGCCCCTCGCCGAGCAGCTCGGCGAACCGAGCGGCCAGCACCGGCTCGGGCAGCAGCCGGCCGGACGGCTCGTACAGCTCGGTGACCGGCGCGTTCACCGCCCCCGGGATGTGTCCGGCCACCGAGTCGATCGGCTCCTGCTCGCCGCGGTAGCGCTCCCCCGCCCGGACGTCGACCAGGACGCCGGCGCGGGCGAGGGTGGCCGCGCCGTCGGCGTCCAGGGTCGGCATCGACCCGGGGAGCACCGTGAAGTCCCCCTCGGCCGGCGGCGGCCCGTCACCGGCGGCCAGCGGTCGGCCGGCGTCGCGCCAGGCCGGCAGCCCGCCGTCCAGCACCGAGACCTCCGGGTGCCCGGCCCAGCGCAGCACCCACCAGGCCCGGGCCGCACCCATGCCGCTGCCGCCGTCGTAGACCACCACCGGGCGGGACGCCGTGACACCGGCCCGCCGCAGGGACGCCTGCAGCACCGTGACGTCGGGCAGCGGGTGCCGGCCGCGGATCCCGGGCGGTCCGGCCAGCTCGGCGTCCAGGTCGACGAACGCCGACCCCAGCAGGTGACCGAGCCGGTACTCCGACAGCCCCGGCGGGCCACCGAGCTGCCAACGCACGTCCAGCAGCACCGGCGGCCGGCCGGTGAGCATCGCCGCGCTCAGCGCCGCGACGTCGACCAGCGGGCTACCCATGCCCGGCGTCCACCCCGTTGCCGAACGGCAGCGTCTCCGGCGACAGCGTCGACGAGGTGGCCGTCGCCGCGGTCATCCGCCGGCGGTGGTGGGCCCGGCACAGCACCTCGTACCCGACCTCGCCGCCCGCACCGGCCACGTCGACCTCGGTGTCGCCCACGACGACCTGCTCGCCCTCGACCACCATGACGCCGTCGACGGTGCGTGCGTTGTGGGTGGCCCTGGCGCCGCACCAGCACAGCGCCTCCACCTGCAGCAGGGACACCCGATCGGCCAGCTCGAGCAGCCGCTGGGAGCCCGGGAACAGGCGGGTGCGAAAGTCGGTGGTGATGCCGAAAGCGAAGACGTCGATGCCGAGCTCGTCGACCAGCCGGGCCAAGGCGTCGACCTGCTCCTGGGTGTAGAACTGCGCCTCGTCGCAGACCACGTAGTCGATCCGGCCACCGGCCTGCAGGACGCCGGTGACGTGCTGCCAGAAGTCCAGCGCCGGGCTGACCTCGACCGCCTCGGCGAGCAGTCCGAGCCGGCTGGACAGCCGCCCGGACCCGGCCCGGTCGTGCGCCGTGAAGATGATCCCGGCCCGGCCGCGGGCGGCGTGGTTGTGGTCCAGCTGGAGGGCGAGGGTGGACTTGCCGCAGTCCATGGTCCCGCTGAAGAAGACGAGCTCGGCCACCCGAGTCAGCCCCGCACCGTGATCAGCGGGACGAGCATCTCGGCCCGGGTGAGCGAGCCGTGGTAGCCGACGAGGGCGGACTCCAACGGCTGGCTGTGCGGGGCCACCAGGGCCCAGTCGCCGCGCGCCGCGGCGACGACGTCACCGATGCGCGGCAGTACCCTCTCGGACACCGTCGGACCGAACCAGCCGGCCGCCACCGCCTGCTCCCGGGACAGCACCCAAGCCCGCTCCCCCAGCAACTGCGCCCAGGCGGCGAGGACGTCGGCAGCGGCGCCGGGGCTGACGTAGACGTGCCGGGCCCGGGGCTCGCCGCCCAGCAGCCGGACGCCGGCGCGGAGCCGGGAGTCGGACTCGATGTCGATCCGGGCCTGCGGCGGGACGTCGAGCATCCCGTGGTCGGCGGTGACGTGCAGCTGCGCGCCGGGTGGGAGCGCCTCGGCGACCTGCCGGGCGAGCAGGTCGACGTGGGCGAGCTGGGCCCGCCAGTCCGGGGAGGCACAGCCACGGCTGTGGCCGACCCGGTCGAGGTTGCCGTAGTACAGGTACAGCAGCGCGCGGGGGGCCCGCAGCTCCCGGGCCACGCCGCCCACCAGCTCCCCGGCCGTCTCGGCCCCGGGATAGCGCGCGCCGCGCAGCGCCGCCGTCGTCAAGCCGCTGCCCGCGAACGACCGCGGGCCCAGGTGGCTGGCGGCCACCCCGGCGCTGGCCAGCCGCTCGAACAGGGTGGGCAGCGGCTGCACCTCGTGGGGGTCGACCTCGTGGTCCCAGCGCAGGCAGTTGAGCAGGTGGTGCGCCCCCGGCAGCGCGAACGTGTAGCCGACCAGCCCGTGCTCCCCGGTCGGCAGCCCGGTGCCCAGCGAGCCCAGGCTGGACGCCGTCGTCGACGGGAACCCGGCCGTCAGGGTCCGCCAGCCCCCGGCCTCGGCCGCCGCGGCCAGGAACGGCGCGACGTCAGCTTGCTCGCGCAGCCAGTCGAGGCCGAGCCCGTCGATCAGCAGGACGGCGGCCCGGTCGACCGGGTCGAGCCCGAGCAGGTCGGTGAACCCGTCGACGCCCATCCCGGCAGCCAGCGACGGCAGCAGGGCACCGATCCAGTCCTGGCCGTACGCCGGGGCGACCAGCTGGTCGGCGCCCTCCAGCCGGACGGCGGCCGTCACTGCACCGCTGTGGTGGCCGCGGACAGGGCGCGGGCGAACTCCAGGGCCTGGGCCACGGCGTCCTCCCCGTCGCCCTCAGCACTGATCCGCACCGACAGGTCGTCGGCGGTCGTGGTCCCGGTGTAGCCGTGGTCGGCGTCACACTCGGGGTCGCCGCAGGTGGCCGGCTCCAGGTCGAGCCGGGAGACCGCTCCCCAGCCCACCGTGAGCACCACCTCGCGCGGCAGCGTCCCGGTCACGTGCCGGACCGGGTCCGCGACCGTGCGGCTGACCACGACCGAGCCGATCTGGCGGACCGCCACCGTCTCGGTGGAGGTCGTGGCCGACGGGGTCGGGTTGCCGGCGTCCGCGGGGTGGTCGTCGGTGTGGCTGACCACCAGCCGGGTCGGGCTGAGCGCCAGCACCGTCACGTGCCGGCGCAGCTCGTCCCGGTCGAACGCCGCCTCGTGGTGAACAAGCCAGGAGACCACCGGCTGGCCCGAGAGGGCCGTGTCGATGCTCTCCGCGACCAGCTCGGGGTAGTACCCCGCTCGCTGGATCGCCGCACGCAGGTCGCCGGCCATGGTGGTGCCTCGGTCTGCCATGGCGCCCAGTCTCGCACCTGCGGGGGGTGCGCGGTCAGCCCACCTCGGCGGGCAGCAGGCCGTCCTGCGCCGGGGTCAGCGCGCGACGCAGCCGCAGCGCCGCGGCCCCGGCGACCAGGCAGCCACCCGCCACCACGGCGATCCACAGCCCCCCGAGGTGCGCACCCAGCAGCAGCCCGGCGATGGCCGGGCCGACCACGCCGGCCACGTTCCACACGAGCGACGACATGGCGTTGTAGCGACCGCGCAGGTGCGCGGGGGCCAGTTCGTTGACCAGCGCCGGCATCACCGGCTGGAAGATCGTCTCCCCGAGGGCGAACACCACCGGCGCGACCAGCACCAGCGTGACGACGACCACCTGCGTGGAGATCGGCACGGCCAGCCCCAGCACGCCCCAGGAGACCGCCCACAGCACGCCGACCGTGGCCAGCACCCGGCTGCGGGACCGGCCCTGGATCAGCCGGATCGCGAACATCTGCCCGAGCACGATGGCCAGCGTGTTGGCGACGAACCCGAACGCGATGACCCGCGGGGCGACGTGGAGCACCTGGGTGACGAACGCCGGGTAGCCCAGCTCGAGCGCGCCGTACCCGGAGGCCAGCAGGACCAGCGCGACCGCTGACAGCCGCAGCATGGCGCGGTCGCGCAGCACGTCGCGGTAGCCGCCCTGCTCGTGCTCCTTCGTCGCCGGCAGCGGACCGCCCACATCACGCAGCGTCGAGACGATCAGGCCGTACAGCAGGAAGGTGAGGCCGTCGACCAGGTACAGCCGCTCGAACGTGATCGGCCGGGAGGTGTCCACCGCGAGCCCCGAGATGAGGCCGCCCAGCCCGATGCCCAGGTTGAGCAGCATGAACTGGAGCCCGAAGGCTCGCTGCCGCTGCTCCTCCGGGACGATCCGGGCCATCAGGGTGGACACCCCGGGCCACATCGCCGCGCCGCCCACCGCGAGCACCGTGGCGGTCGTGAATGCCTGCCAGGGCACCTGGACGAGCGCGTAGCCGGCGGCTCCGCCGGCCATCACGAGCGGCGACACCACCACCACGCGGCGGGGGCCGACCTGGTCGATGAGCGCGCCGGCGAGCGGCGCGATCGCGAACCCGATGACCGCCTGCCAGGCGATCACGAGGCCGGCCACCGACGTCGACATGCCGCGCACGTCGTGCAGGTAGACGACGAGGAACGGCAGCACCAGCCCGTTGCCCAGCGCCGACAGCGCCGTCCCGGTCAGCAGCCGGCGGGCGGCCGCCGGCAGTCGGGGCGTCGCGTGAGGGGACGGAGGCTCGGCGAGCAGAGGTGCGCTGGACACGACAGACCAGTCTTCCGCATGCCACCAACAGCAGCCGAATCGGTTTCGACCGTGGGCCGGCCCGGGTCAGCCAAGCCGACGCGCCCCCGAGTCCCTGCGCGCCACCGGCGGCGCCAACCGGGCCGAGCCGCTGAGCACCGCCACCCCGGACGGCGTGGCGAGCACCGGGTTGAGCTCGAGCCGGGCCAGCTCGGGCAGGTCGTCCGCGAGACGGCTCACCCGCAGCAGCAGGTCCTCCAGCGCGGCGACGTCCATGGTCTCCGCGCCGCGGTAGCCGAACAGCAGCGGCGCCGCCTTGGGTGAGCGCACCAGGGCGGCGGCGTCCAGGTCGCTGAGCGGCGGGATCCGGTAGCCGCGGTCCT
>DATCDE010000225.1 GCA_036510875.1 Actinomycetes bacterium | reverse complement strand
TGACAGTGATCCGGCTGGCCAGCCTCATCGCCTACCAGGGGCAGGCCGAGTGCGCAGCGTCACTCATCGCCTCCGCCGACCGGGACTTCGAGCACGAGGTGAGCCTGGCCTGGAACCGTCACTGGGTCGACCAGACCAGGGGCGCTCTCGCGCTCACCTTGGGCCGGCCCGATGAGGCGATCCCACCCCTTCAGCGCGTCCACGACGCGCCGTTCGTGGGCCGCGATCGCCGGGACGCCGTGACAGCTGCGGGCGTCGACCTCGTCGAGGCTCTCGTCGCGGTCGGGGACCAGGCCGCCGCGGGTGCGGCGGCCGACCGTGTCGCCGAGCGACTCGACGGCATCGTCGACCCGCACGGGCTCGCCCTGGTGGAGCGCTGCCGGGCGCTCACCCGCCCGGACCGGGCCGACGACCACTTCCAGGCTGCGCTGGCCTGGCACGCGGCGGCGGGACGACCCGTTCGAACGGGCTCGCACCCAGCTGCTCCTCGGGGAGCACCTGCGCCGGACCCGGCGTGCGCGGGCCTCCCGGGAGCCGTTGCAGGACGCCCGCGCCGCGTTCGACCGGGTGGGCGCCCGCCCCTGGGCGGAGCGGGCCGGCCGCGAGCTGGCTGCCGGCGGCGAGCCGGGGCTTGGTGCGGACAGCGGCAGGCCCGGCCGAGCTGACCCCGCAGGAGCTGCGGGTCGCCCTGGCGGTGAGCGACGGACTGTCGAACGCCGAGACCGCCAGCGCGCTCTTCCTCAGCGTCAAGACCGTCGAGTTCCACCTGGGCCGGGTGTACCGCAAGCTCGGGGTCCGTTCCCGGGGCGGGCTGGCCAAGGCCCTCGACCCGCAGCTTCACGACTTGTCAGGGTGAGGACGGGGTATACGCCGTCCTCACCCTGACAAGTCGTCAGACCTCGATGACCACGGGGATGATCATAGGACGGCGGCGGTGGGTGTCCGCGACCCACTTCCCGATCACCCGGCGGATCGCCTTCTGGAGCTCGAAGACGTCCGTGCCGCCCTCGCGCAGGTGGTCCTCGACCGTGGTCCGCACCTTCGGCAGCACCTCGTCGAAGACCGAGTCGTCCTCGCCGAAGCCGCGTGCGTGCAGGTCCGGGCCGCCCACCACCTTGCCCTCGGTGAGGTCGACCACCACGACGATCGAGATGAAGCCCTCCGAGCCGAGGATCCGCCGGTCCTTCAGCGAGGTCTCGGTGACGTCGCCCACCGAGGTGCCGTCGACGTACACGAACCCGCACGGCACCGCGCCGGTGATCGAGGCCCGGCCGTCGACCAGGTCGATGACCACGCCGTTGTCGGCCAGCAGGACCTGCTCGCGTGGCACCCCCGTGCGCACGGCCAGCTCCCCGTTGGCTCGCAGGTGCCGCCACTCGCCGTGCACCGGCAGCACGTGCTTGGGCCGGACCAGGTTGTAGCAGTAGAGCAGCTCGCCGGCGGCCGAGTGCCCGCTCACATGGACCAGCGCGTTGCCCTTGTGCACGACGTGCGCACCGAGGCGGGACAGCCCGTTGATCACCCGGAACACGGCGTTCTCGTTGCCGGGGATCAGCGACGACGCCAGCACCACCGTGTCGCCGGCGTTGATCTTGATGGCGTGGTCGTTGTTGGCCATCCGGGACAGCGCCGCCATCGGCTCGCCCTGGGAGCCGGTGGAGACCAGCACCACCTCGTCGTCGGGTAGCGCGTTGAGCTCGTCGACCGAGACCACGGTCTCCGGCGGGTAGGTCAGGTAGCCCAGGTCATGGGCGATGTCCATGTTGCGGACCATCGACCGGCCGACGAAGCCGATCTTGCGCTGGTGCAGCGCCGCGGTGTCCAGCACCTGCTGGATTCGGTGCACGTGCGAGGCGAAACTGGCCACGATGATCCGGCGCTCGGCATTGGTGAACACGGCGTCCAGGACCGGCTGGATGTCGCGCTCGGTGCGCACGAAGCCGGGCACCTCGGCGTTGGTGGAGTCGACGAGGAACAGGTCGACGCCCTCCTCCGCGAGCCGGGCGAAGGCGCGCAGGTCGGTGATCCGGCCGTCCAGCGGCAGCTGGTCCATCTTGAAGTCGCCGGTGTGCAGCACCAGCCCCGCGGGGGTGCGGATCGCGACGGCCAGGCCGTCCGGGATCGAGTGGTTGACCGCGACGAACTCCAGCCCGAACGGGCCGATCTGCTCGGACTGCCCCTCCTTCACCTCGTGGGTGTAGGGCTTGATCCGGTGCTCGCGGAGCTTGGCCTCGATGAACGCCAGGGTCAGCCGGGAGCCGATGAGGGGGATCTCCGGCTTCTCCCGCAGCAGGTACGGGACGGCGCCGATGTGGTCCTCGTGGCCGTGGGTGAGGACGACGGCCTCGACGTCGTCCAGCCGGTCCCGGATGAAGTCGAAGTCCGGCAGCACGAGGTCGATGCCGGGCTGGTGCTCCTCGGGGAACAGCACCCCGCAGTCGACGATGAGCAGCCGGCCGGCGTACTCGAAGACGGTCATGTTGCGGCCGACCTCGCCGAGGCCGCCCAGCGCGACGACCCGGAGGCCGCCGTCCGGAAGCGCCGGTGGCAGGCCCAGCTCGGGGTGCGTCACAGGTCGAAGCCTCCTGCCCGAAGGTCGACGCGCAGCTGGGCGCGCTCCTCGTCGGTGGCCGGCAGCAGCGGCAGCCGCGGCGGCCCTCCTCCGGCCCGGCCGAGCAGGTCCAGCCCGGCTTTGACCATGATCACTCCTTGGGTTCGGGTCATGATGCCGACGGTGACGGGGACCAGCGCCGCGTTGGTCGCGCGGGCCCGTTCGACGTCGCCGGCGAAGTGCGCAGCGACCATCGCGGCCAGCCGGTCGGCCACCAGGTGGCCGGTGACACTGACGACGCCGACCGCCCCCACGGCGAGCAGCGGCAGGTTGAGCGTGTCGTCGCCGGAGTAGTACACGAGGTCGCTGGCCGCCATGACCTGCTGCGCGGCGAACAGGTCGCCCTTGGCGTCCTTGTTGGCCACGATCCGCGGGTGCTCGGCCAGCCGGAGCAGCGTGTCGGTGGCGATCGGGACGCCGGAGCGCCCCGGGATGTCGTAGAGCATCACCGGCAGGCCGGTGGCGTCGGCCACCGTCGTGAAGTGCGCGAGCAGCCCCGACTGCGGCGGCTTGTTGTAGTACGGCGTCACCACGAGCAGGGCGTGCGCGCCGACCTTCTCGGCGTCGCGCGCCAGCTCGACCGTGTGCCGAGTGTCGTTCGTGCCGACCCCGGCGACGACGGTGGCGCGGTCGCCGACCGCCTCGAGGACGACGCGCAGCAGGGCGTTCTTCTCGGCGTCCGTGGTGGTCGGGGACTCCCCGGTAGTGCCGTTGACCACCAGACCGTCGTTGCCGAGGTCGACCAGGTCGGTGGCCAGCTGGGCGGCGGTCGCCAGGTCCAGCTCGCCGTCCGGGCGGAACGGCGTGACCATGGCGGTGAGCACCCGCCCGAACGGGGCCGTCAGGCTCGCGGTCTCAGGCATGACCTCGAGGTTACCGCCGCACGCGTTCGCCGGCCGACGACGCACTCACGGGCTGACCCGGCCGTTGGCCTGGAAGGCCGCGTGGGTCAGCGGCATCAGCCCGGCCCACTCGTCCTCCATCTTCTCGGCCACCATCTCGATCTCGCGCTGCGGGAAGGACGGGAAGTGGGAGTCCGGCCGCTTGGTGCGCAGGCTGAGGAAGTTCATCAGCGAGCGGGCGTTCATGGTCACGTACATCGAGGAGTAGGTCGCCACCGGCAGCACGCCGCGGGCGACCTCGCGGGCCACGCCGGAGTCGAGCATCTCCAGGTAGGACCGGTAGGCCTCGGTGCAGGAGCGCTTGGTCGCCTCGACGACGACGTCGTGCTGCTCCGGCGTCCCGTCCACAAAGTCGTAGGCGCCCGGCTTGCCCTGCTGGATCAGCTTGCGCTCGGGCGCCGGCACGTAGAACACCGGCCGCAGCTGGCGGTAGCGGCCGCTCTCCTCGTTGTAGGAGGCGATCCGGTGCCGCATGAACTCGCGGAAGACGAAGATCGGTGCCTGCACGTAGAACGTCATCGAGTTGTGCTCGAACGGCGTGTTCCCGCACCACACCGGCTTGCCGTTGCGGCGCACGTAGAGGGTGCCATTCGGCACGGTGACGCAGTAGACCACCCCCCGGTACTGCTCGACGGTCACTTGGCGGGACCGAGCCTCGGGGGTCCAGCCCACCCGCGGCCTCAGGTTGCGCTCCTGGTGGAACGTCACCTCGTACCCGGGCTCGTCGCCAGGGTGCCCGTCACCGGACCGGCTCCGGTGCGGGTCCACGGTGGCCGCACGGCCGATCTTGACCGCGAG
Source organism: Actinomycetes bacterium (assembly GCA_036510875.1). Classification (NCBI taxonomy): domain Bacteria; kingdom Bacillati; phylum Actinomycetota; class Actinomycetes; species Actinomycetes bacterium. The sequence continues at coordinate 16,229 of DATCDE010000225.1, read as the reverse complement.
CTCCTGCAGCTGGCCCGCGAGCAGCTCGCTGGTGGTGCAGTAGGACTCCTTGCCCGCCGCGGACAGCGTGCCGTCGGAGTGCATCAAGCCGTCCAGCAGCTCGGTCAGGGCCTCGCCGGGCTGGTCGAGCACCTCGCCGGGGATGACCTTCGAGCCGTCCTCCGCGTAGCACTTCTTGGCCAACAGCCGGAAGTCCTCGTCAGCGAGGAGGGAGAAACGGTCGCCGTCCTCGGTGAGCCCGAAGCCGGCACGGGCAGCCTGCTCTCGAAGGAAGCTGATCTCGCCTGCCTTGCGCAGCTGGAAGGTTGGGGTCCCGCCGTTGCTGAAGCCGTCCCGGATGAAGAAGCCCAGCAGCGCGAGCACGCCCTCGCGGTAGCCGGCGCGCCACTCCTCGCCGTCGTACCGGCCGCCGCCCATGAGCATCCGGTGGCTGGCCTCGAGCAGCTCGTAGGCCGGCAGCAGCTCCCAGGTCTCCCGGTGCGGCTGGCCTTGACGTCGGGCCAGCATTCGATGGTCGGGGGTGACCAGCAGGTCGACGCGGTTCATCGAGATGCGGACCATGGGGCCGTCGATCGTCTTGGCCACCAGCCGCTCGGCCCACTGCCACTGGATCTGACCGTCCTGGCTCAGGGTGAGGAAGGCCTCCTCTCCGGTGACCTCCGGCCAGCGCTTCCACCCGTCGCCGGTGAGGACCTCGGTCTCGGCGTCATAGCAGCCGTGGCGGTCCCTCATCAGGTAGTTGATCAAGCCCTTGGAGCGCTCGGCGTCGGCGCCGACGTCCTCGAGGGACTGCTCGCCCTTGGTGGACACCCGCGCGGCAAACAGGACGTCCGAGTCGGACGCGGCCGCCTTGACCAGCTCGACCGTGACGTTGCTGCGGAACTGGATGGCGTCCAGGGTCTCGTCAGGTTCGTCTGGCACCGCGGCATCCCCTCTGTTCGGCGTCCGCTCGACCGGCGAGCCGGCGGACCGGCGCCAGCCTAGCGACCCGCCCCGACCCCCGAGTCAGGGAGAATGGCCGACTGTGGCGGACGTGAGCGTACGAGCGGCGCGGGGCAGTGACGCCGTCGCGCTGGCGCGGGTGCAGGCCAGCGCCTGGCGACTGGACTACCGGGGCACCCTGCCGGACGACGACCTCGCGGCCTTGCCCGAGTCCGAGTTCGCGCAGCGCTGGCAGCAGGCGACCGACGACCCGCCGTCCGCGCGGTACCACGTGCTGGCGGCGTGCGCCGGCCCCGACGTCGTAGGCCTGGCCACGCTCACCCCGGCCGACGACCCGGACCGGGACCCGGCCATCGACGCCGAGGTCGCCGCCCTCGTCGTCGACCCCGAGCGCCGCCACCAGGGCCACGGCTCCCGGCTGCTGGCGGCCGCCGCCGACCATCTGCGCGGGGACGGCTTCACCGCCGCGGTCGCCTGGGTGGACGCCGACGCCGACGCCGTGCGGAGCTTCCTGGAGTCGGCCGGCTGGGCCCCCGACGGCGCCCACCGGTCCCTCGACCTGCGCGGCGACGGCACGGTCGTCGTCAAGCAGCTGCGGCTGCACACCGACCTGCGCGAGGACACGCCATGACCTTCGACGGCTTCCCCGACGACGCGTTCGCCTTTTACGAGGGGCTGGAGGCGGACAACTCCAAGGCCTACTGGACGGCGCACAAGGACACCTACGACGCCGCCGTCCGGGCCCCGATGGTGGCCCTGCTGGCCGAGCTGGAGCCGGAGTTCGGCCCCGGTCACGTCTACCGCCCGTTCCGCGACCTGCGGTTCAGCCGCGACAAGACGCCGTACAAGGACCACCAGGGCGGGTTCGTGGAGCTGGCCGACGCCATCGGCTACTACGTGCAGGTCAGCGCGGCCGGGATTCTGGTGGCCGGCGGCTGGTACGCCGCGCAGGGCCGGCAGGTCGCGCGCTACCGCGACGCGGTCGACGGGCCGGACGGCGCCGAGCTGGAGCGCCTCGTAAGACGGCTGTCGAGGCACGGGCTGCAGCTCGGGGGTGACCAGCTCAAGACCAGGCCCCGTGGCACCGACCCCGACCACCCCCGGCTGGAGCTGCTGCGCCATCGCTCGGTCACCGCGTGGCGGGCCTTCGAACCGGAGCCCTGGGTCCACACCCCGGAGGTGGTCGACGCGGTCCGCGACGCCTGGCGTGCGTCCACCCCGCTCCTTCAGTGGCTGGCCGGGCACGTCGGCCCGGGCGAGGAGCCCGGGGGGCGGCGCCGATGACGACGGCGTCCTGGCCGGTCCAGCGCCGCAAGGTGCTGCGCGACGCGACCGGCATCGGGCTGGCGGTGGGCGCTTACGGGCTCTCCTACGGCGCGCTGGCCACGGCCTCGGGGCTGAGCGTCCTGCAGACCTGTGCGCTGTCGGTGCTGACCTTCACGGGCGGGTCACAGTTCGCCCTGGTCGGCGTCCTCGGCTCCGGTGGCTCGGCGGCCTCGGGCGTGGCGACCGCGCTCTTGCTCGGCTCTCGCAACACCCTGTACGGCCTGCGGCTGGCCCCCACCCTGCAGGTGAGCGGGGCACGGCGGGCGGTCGCCGCGCACCTGACGATCGACGAGTCGACCGCGATGGCCGTGGGCCAGGACGACGACCAGTCGGCCCGGCTGGCCTTCTGGGCCACCGGGCTGGCCGTCTTCGTGTTCTGGAACGTCGCGACGCTGCTCGGCGCGGTTGGGGCCACTGCGCTCGGCGACCCCAAGGCGCTGGGCCTGGACGCCGCCGTGGGCGCGGCCTTCCTGGCCCTGCTGTGGCCCCGGCTGCGCGACCGGGGGGCCTGGGTCGTGGCCCTGCTCGGGGCGAGCGTGGCACTCGCGCTGACCCCGCTGGTCTCCCCCGGCCTGCCGATCCTGGCCGCCGGGGTGGTCGCCGTCGCCGTCGGGCTGCGGATCCCGGCCGTGGCGCAGCCCGCGCAGGGGAGCGGGGCCACGTGATCTGGGCTGCGGTGCTCGTGACGTCGGCCGGCTGCTACCTGGCCAAGCTGGCCGGGCTGTCGGTGCCCGAGCGGTACCTCGACTCCCCCCGGGTCCGGGCCGTGGCCGCGCTCATCCCGGTCGCGCTGCTCGCCGCGCTGGCCGCGGTGCAGACCTTCGCGAGCGGGCAGTCACTGGTGCTCGACGCCAGGGCGGCCGGACTGGCCTTCGCGTTCGTGGCGCTGCTGCTGCGCGCGCCGTTCCTCGTCGTGGTCGTCGGCGCCGCTGCCGTCGCCGCGCTCCTTCGAGCGGTCGGGTGAGCCCGGTGCAGGGGTGGAAGTTCTGGCCGGACCGGCCCAAGGGCCCGGTGGACGAGGCCTACGTGCAGCTCCGGTTCGTGCGGCCTTACGGGCCGGGACCGCTGCGCTGGCTCATCGCGATCGCGGGCGCCGCGGTCACGTCGTTCACCGCGTTCGCGGCGCTGCTGCTGGTCTACACGTCATCGAACGTGGTCGACCTGCTCGTCTCGGGCGTGCTCGGGCTGGCCGTCGTGATCGTGGTCGGCACGCTCACGGCCCGGTTCGGCATGGCCGGGGTGTGGGTCAACGACGCCGGCGTCCGGGCAGTGACCGTGCTGCGGACGCGGACCTGGGCCTGGCGGCAGGTGGCCGACGTCCGGCTGGCGGCATCCGGCACGACCGGCCGGCGCGCCCTGCTGCTGGTCCTTAGCGACGGGTCGGACGTGACCCTGCCGCTGGTCGAGCACGGGCTGGACTTCCTGTGCCGCGCGGAGGCCTTCGACATCGCCACGACCGCGGTTGAGCGTTGGTGGCGCGGCTCCACCCGCGGCTAGCTCAGACCAGCCCGAGCGCGGTCGCTCGCCGTCGCTAGCTGGACCCGTTCGCTCGACCGTGCGCATCGTGCAGCCGGACGGCGTGGCGCATCGCGGCGCGGCCGCGGCGGGTGTCCCCGGCGTCCCCGTAGGCGATCCCGAGCCGGAACCAGGCCCCCCAGTCGTCGGGGGAGGCCTCGACCTCGGCCTGCCGCTGGGCGAACCTGGCGTCCGCGGCGGCCCGGTCTGGGCGGCCGGAAGGGCGCCGCGGCAAGTCGTCGACCGGCAGCCCGCCCTCGGCCTCGAGCTCGCGGGCCAACCGCTGGGTGGCGAGCCCGAACTGCAGCTCGCGGAGCACCAGGTAGCCGCCGAGGAACGGCAGGATCAGCACGCCGACGCCGAGGCCCACGAGCACCAGACGCCCCGAGGACAGCAGCCACCAGGCCCGCTCGCCCAGCAGCACGAAGTACACCGCGAGCGCCGCCACCAGCGCGACGACTACCCGGCGAGCGGTCACAGGTCGAGCAGCACGGGTCGAGGTCCGTCAGTCGAGGCCGAGCAGGGGCTCGAGGCCCACGGTCAGGCCCGGCCGGCCGGGTACCTGGCGCACGGCCAGCAGGACGCCGGGCATGAAGGACGCGCGGTCCAGCGAGTCGTGCCGGATGGTCAGGGTCTCCCCCGGCCCGCCGAACAGGACCTCCTGGTGGGCCACCAGCCCGCGCAGCCGCACCGCGTGCACGGCCACGCCGTCCACGTCGGCGCCGCGCGCACCCGGGAGCCCGCTGGACGTCGCGTCCGGCATCGGGCCGAGGCCGGCTGCGGCCCGCGTCGCAGCGATCTGGGCGGCGGTCAGCCGGGCGGTCCCGGACGGCGCGTCCGCCTTGCCCGGGTGGTGCAGCTCGATGACCTCGGCGGACTCGTAGAAGCGGGCCGCCTGCCGGGCGAACCGCATCATGAGCACCGCGCCGAGGGCGAAGTTCGGGGCGACCACGACGCCCACGGACGGCTGGTCGGACAGCCACGACCGCACCTGGGCCAGCTGCGTGTCGTCGAACCCGGTGGTGCCCACCACGGCGTGCACGCCGGCCTCGACGCAGCGGGCCAGGTTGTCCATGACGGCGTCCGGGTGGGTGAAGTCCACGGCCACCTGGGCACCGGAGGAGTCCAGGGCCGCAAGGTCGTCCCCGGCGTCCAGGGCGGCGGCCAGCTCGAGGTCGGCGGCCTGCTCGACCGCGCGGACCACCTCGGCGCCCATCCGGCCGAGCGCCCCGAGCACCGCCACCCGCGTGGTCATCAGGTGGCCGCCGCGAACGCCCGATGGTCGTCGAAGGGGCCCACGACCGCGAGGGTGGGGGCGGACCCGAGCACCTGGTCGGCGACCCGAAGCACGTCGTCGGCGGTGACCGCGTCGATCCGCCGCAGCAGCTCCTCGACGCTGAGCAGCTCGCCGTAGAGCAGCTCGGACTTGCCGATCCGGGTCATCCGCGAGCTGGTGTCCTCCAGCCCGAGCACGAGCGACCCGCGCAGCTGGCCCTTGCCGCGGGCCAGCTCCTCGGTGGTGATGCCACCCTGGACCACCTTGGCCAGCTCGGTGCGGCACAGGTCGAGGACCTGGTCGACCCGCTCCGGCAGGCAGCCGGCGTAGATGCCGAACAGCCCGGCGTCGGCGTACTGGGCGTTGTACGAGTAAACGGAGTAGACCAGGCCGCGCTTCTCCCGGACCTCCTGGAACAGCCGGCTGGACATCCCACCGCCGAGGGCGCTGTTGAGCACGCCCAGGGCGAACCGCCGGTCGTCGACCCGCGAGATCCCCGGCATGCCCAGCACCAGGTTGGCCTGCTCGGTGGGCCGGGTGACCAGGTGGACGTCGGGACGGCGGTGCCGCGGGTGCCCGCCCACGCGCGGCGGGGCCGGCTCGGTGGCGGGGTCGCCCAGGCCGCCGGCCCGCTCGAAGGCCTGCCGGACCATGCGGACGACGGTGGTGTGGTCGAGGTTGCCCGCCGCGGAAACGACCATCCGGTCCGGCCGGTAGTTGCGCCGGAAGTAGCCGTTGATGGTGCCGCGGGACAGCCCCTCGATCGAGTCGACGGTGCCGAGGATGGGCCGACCCAGCGGGCTCGGGCCGAACACCGCCTGCGCGAACTCGTCGTGCACCGAGTCGGTCGGGTCGTCGTCGTGCATGGCGATCTCTTCGAGGATCACGCCCCGCTCGTTGTCGACGTCGTTCGGCAGCAGCAGCGCCGAGGTGACGACGTCGAGCACGACGTCGACCGCGGCGGGCAGGTCGGAGTCGAGCACCCGCGCGTAGTAGCAGGTGTACTCCTTGGTGGTGAACGCGTTCAGCTCACCGCCGAGGGCGTCCACCGTCGAGGAGATCTCCAGCGCGCTGCGGCGCTCCGTGCCCTTGAACAGCACGTGCTCGAGGTAGTGCGAACACCCGGCCTGGCGGGGGGACTCGTCGCGCGAGCCCACCCCGACCCAGACCCCGAAGGTGACCGACCGAACGGTCGGCACCGACTCGGTGACGATCCGCAGCCCCCCGGGGAGCACGGTGCGGCGCACCAGCCCCCCGTGGGAGTCCTTGAGCAGCGTGCGGGTGGAAGCCCGGTGCGCCGCAGCGTGCGCGGTCAACTGGTGGCGTCGGCGTTCGCCGGAGCGGCGTCGCTGCCCGCGTCGCCCTCCCCGTCCGGGAGGACGGGGATGAGGGACAGCTTGCCGCGGGAGTCGACCTCGGCGATCTCCACCTGGACCTTGTCGCCGACCTTGACGACGTCCTCGACGTTCTCGACCCGCTTGCCACCGGCGATCTTGCGCAGCTGCGAGATGTGCAGCAGGCCGTCCCGACCGGGGGTGAGCGCGACGAAGGCGCCGAACGTGGTGGTCTTGACCACGGTGCCGAGGTAGCGCTCGCCGACCTCCGGCATCGTCGGGTTGGCGATCGCGTTGATCATGGCTCGGGCCGCCTCGGCCTTGGGGCCGTCGGTGGCGCCGATGTAGATCGTCCCGTCGTCCTCGATGCTGATCTCGGCACCGGTGTCGTCCTGGATCTGGTTGATCATCTTGCCCTTGGGCCCGATGACCGCGCCGATCTGGTCGACCGGGATCTTGATACTGATGATCCTCGGCGCGTACGGGGACATCTCGTCCGGGACGTCGATGGCCTCGGCCATGACCTCGAGGATCGTCAGCCGGGCGCCCTTGGCCTGGGTGAGCGCCGAGGCCAGCACCGAGGCCGGGATGCCGTCGAGCTTGGTGTCCAGCTGCAGCGCGGTGACGAAGTCCTTGGTGCCGGCGACCTTGAAGTCCATGTCGCCGAAGGCGTCCTCGGCCCCGAGGATGTCGGTGAGCGTGACGTACTCGGTCTGGCCGTCCACCTCGTCGGAGATCAGGCCCATCGCGATGCCCGCCACCGGCGCCTTCAGCGGCACGCCGGCGTTCATCAGCGACATCGTGGACGCGCACACCGAACCCATGGACGTCGAGCCGTTGGAGCCCAGCGCCTCGGACACCTGCCGGATCGCGTAGGGGAAGTCCTCGCGCTTGGGCAGCACCGGCAGCAGCGCCCGCTCGGCCAGCGCGCCGTGGCCGATCTCGCGACGCTTCGGCGAGCCCACCCGGCCGGTCTCACCGGTCGAGTAGGGCGGGAAGTTGTAGTTGTGCATGTACCGCTTGCGGGTCTCCGGGGAGAGCGTGTCGAGCATCTGCTCCATGCGCAGCATGTTCAGCGTGGTGACGCCCAGGATCTGGGTCTCGCCGCGCTCGAACAGCGCCGAGCCGTGCACCCGCGGCACGACCTCGACCTCGGCCGACAGCGGCCGGATGTCGGTGAGGCCACGGCCGTCGATGCGGACCTTGTCCCGCAGCACCCGCTGCCGGACCTTCTTCTTGGTCAGCGCACGGAACGCGCCGCTGATCTCCTTCTCGCGACCCTCGAACCGCGGCGCCACGAGCTCGTTCGCGAGGTCCTTGAGCCGGTCCAGCTCGCTCTCGCGCTCCTGCTTGGCCGCGATGGTCAGGGCCTGGGCGAGCGGCTCGCCCACCTCGGCCTCGACCGCTGCCAGGACGTCGTCCCCGTAGTCGAGGTAGCGGGGGAACTCGCCGGTCGGCTTGGCCGCCTGCGCCGCGACCGCGGACTGCGCGTCGCACAGCACCCGGATGAACGCCTTGGAGGCCTCCAGGCCCTGCGCGACGATCTCCTCGGTGGGCGCCGTGGCGCCCTGCGCGACGAGGTCCATCGTGGACGTCGTGGCCTCGGCCTCGACCATCATGATCGCGACGTCGTCGCCGACGATCCGGCCCGCCACAACCATGTCGAAGACCGCGCTCTCGAGCTGCTCGTGCGTCGGGAACGCCACCCACTGGCCCTCGATCAGGGCGACCCGGGTGGCGCCGATCGGGCCGCTGAACGGCACGCCGGCGATCTGGGTGGACATCGACGCCGCGTTGATCGCGACGACGTCGTACAGGTCGCCCGGGTCAAGGGCCATGACCGTGATGACGACCTGCACCTCGTTGCGCAGCCCCTTGGCGAACGACGGGCGCAGCGGCCGGTCGGTCAGCCGGCAGGTGAGGATCGCGTCCTCGGACGGGCGGCCTTCACGACGGAAGAACGAGCCGGGGATGCGACCCGCTGCGTACATCCGCTCCTCGACGTCGATCGTGAGGGGGAAGAAGTCGAGTTGCTCCTTGGGCCGCTTGGACACGGTGGTCGCCGACAGCAGCATGGTCTGGTCGTCCAGGTACGCGACGGCCGAACCCGCAGCCTGGCGAGCCAGCCGGCCGGTCTCGAAGCGGATGGTGCGGGTGCCGAAGCGCCCGTTGTCGATGACCGCCTCGGCGGAGTGGATCTCGGGACCCTCCACGGGGTGCCCTCCTCTTTGAATCCGAGGAGACCCGCGCACCGAGTGGTCCGGTCGACAGCTGCCGGTCTTCGATCGAGACGCCCGGGTGGTGGCGGGCCCCGGCGGGGCGCCGCGCTCCCGGGGGCCACTACCGAGGACCGACGTCCGGTCCGGCTCCGACGAGCGGGGCCCCTCTGGGTTGCAGCCCGCCCCCGGCGGGGGCGGGGTCGAACGGGATGAGCCGTGCCCGCCGACCGAGGGGAGCGGAACCCAGTGGGTCCCGCTCCCCTCGTCGTCTAGCGGCGCAGACCGAGCCTCTCGATGAGGGCGCGGTAGCGCTCGATGTCCTTGGCCTGGAGGTACTTGAGCAGCCGGCGGCGCTGCCCGACCAGCAGCAGCAGCCCACGCCGGCTGTGGTGGTCGTGTTTGTGCATCTTCAGGTGCTCGGTGAGGTCCGAGATCCGCCGGGTGAGCATCGCGACCTGGACCTCGGGGGAGCCGGTGTCGCCGTCAACCGTCGCGTACTCGGACATGATCTGCTTCTTGGTGGCACTGTCGAGTGGCACTCGTACTCCTTCGGGGTCGCTGCGCGGCGCACCGGGGCGGGTTCACCCGGGCACTCTCGTTCCGCGGCCGTTCGAACGGCTCGACAAGGCTATCAGCGGGCGCCGTTCGGCCCTAATCAAGGGACCTCCGACCTGCCACGATGATCGGATGACCGACATCCGTTCTGGTCGCACCGCCTCGGTGCTGGCGTGCGTGCGCTGCGGTGCTCGGTTGACCGAAACGCCGCGGGGCGGCCTGGTCACCTGCCGGTCCTGCGGACTCAGCATGCCGGTGGCGGCGCTCTCCGAGCTGGACAGTCTCACGTCCTGGGCGGACTGGGCGCACGCCAGGGCCGGCTGGCTGCACGACCGGCTGGTCGCCGGTGACCTGCCGCCGGAGGGCTGGTCCGCGTCCGGCGCGGCCATGCCTGCGTTGACACCGGGGCTGGTCGAGATGCCTCCGGCCCCAGCGGCCGGCGCTCCGGTCCCAGCGGCGAGGCCGCGGCCGAGCACCGGGACCCTGCTGCTGGTCGGTGGCGGGGGCCTGCTCGTGCTGGCCGGGATCGCCTTCGTCGGGTTCGCGTGGGCGCTGCTCGGGCCACTGGGTCAGCTGACCACGCTCTACCTGCTGGGCGCGCTCGCGCTGCTGGCCGGCCTCGGCCTGCACACCCGGCTGCCGGGGACGGGGACGACGCTGGGCGTCGTTGGGGCGCTGCTGGTCGCCGTGAGCGCGATCGCGACCCGGGTGCTGGGCGCGGACTCCCTGGGGGCCGCCGCAGCCTTGGCGGCCAGTGTCGCGGCGGCCGTGGTGCTGGCGGTGGTCGGTGTCTGGATGCGCGCTCGGATGCGGGGGGCTGGCGAGGTGGCGGCTCTCGTCGGGGCCGTCCTGACGATCGGGCTGCTCGCTCTCGCACCGGTGGACGACGCCGTGTCGCTCGGCGACGAGTGGGCCTGGTGGCCCGCGCTGGTGCTGCTGGTCAGCGGCGTGGCGCTGCTGCTGCTGACCCATCGGTGGGCCGTGCTCAGCTGGCCGGTGCTGGCTGCGCTCTCGCTGTTTGTCGGCTCGGTCGTGCTCGGAGCCTTCACGGCCACCGCGGTGTCGGTGGACGACGCGGTCCGGCCATCCCTGTGCTCCGTCGTCCTGCTGGCGCTGGCGGCGTTCTCGGCGCTGCTGGTCCGGATGCTGCCCGGGCACCGGCGCGAGCCGGCGCTGGCAGCCGCCGGGTCGGTGGTCGTGGCCGCGGGCGTGGCCTTCGTCGCCGGAGCTGTCAACGCCAGCAGCCGGCCCTGGTCCGCCCTGGTGCTCGTCGCCGTGTCCGGCTTCGTCTGGTGGGCTCGCGTTCACCTGCCCGTGGGCGTGCGATGGACGCTGAGCATGGTCGCCGCGGCGGCTCTCGGGACGGCGGTTGGCTTCGCGGTGGCACCGTGGAGCACCGACTGGGCGGCCTGGCGTGGGCTGCTGGCGGGGGTGGCGCTGTCCGCCGTCCTCGTCGTCCTCGCCGAGCTCGACCGCCCGGGCGAGGAGCCCGACAGCCGGCCCGAGAGCTGGCGGGGCGTCCCTGCCCTGGTAGGCGCTGCGGCCGGACTGGTCGGCTGGCTGATCGCCACCAGCCCCGGTGAAGGCAGCAGTACGTCGAACGAGGTGCGCTGGGCGATTGTCGTGGCTGTGTCGCTGCTGGCCGTGACCGGCTGGGTGGAGGCCCTGCGGCGGCGGCTGCCCGCCTGGAGCGTGTGGCTGTCGGGTGGGCTGCTCATCGGGGCCCTGGTGCCGCTTAGCCAGCTCGCCGACCTCAGCGCCACCTGGTCGCCGGAGGCCCACGGCCTGGCCCTGGGCGCGGTGGCGGCCGCCGCAGGGGTGCTGTTCTGGTGGCTGCGCCGGCCTGAGCATACGTCGTCGCTCGTGGTGGTCGGGCCCGCGCTGGCCCTCGCTCTCGCGCCCACGACGATCGCGATCGTCCAGAACGCGACGAACCGGTGGGTCTCCGGCGACCCGGTGGGCACCGCATACCAGGTGCGCGTGGCGGCGCTGCTCGTCGTCGGGGCGGGGCTCGTCGCGGTCGGGGCGTGGCGCCGGCTGGCCGGGCTGATCGTGCCCGCGGCGATGGCCCTGCTCGTGGTGGCCGGCGTGCAGCTGATCGACCTCGGGCGCTTCCTTCCGCAGTGGATCTCGTTCGCCGTTGCCGGCGCGCTGCTCGTGCTCGCCGGGGCGCGGTGGGAAAGGGTCCGCACGCTCGGCCAGGAAAGCAGCGACTGGGTACGCCAGCTGCACTGAGCCCGGGGACGACGCGGTGTGCTTGTCGGTGGGGTGAGGTAGTCTTTCGTACAGGTGTTCGACCGGCTGCTGAGCAACCACGAGTGTGGAAGCGGGCCTGCGGGTGGCCCGGGCTGTAGGGAGGATGCGCAGCCGGGGTCCGTGACCGTTGCGGTCGTCCCTGCGTCTGGACAGAGCCCCCGCCCATGGCTGTCCCTGCTGGTCCCGCGCGCACCGCGTCCGCGCCCTGGCCGGCGACACCGGGACGTTCACCGCCGCCGGGCCGCACCGGCGGGGCGGCTGGCTGGTCGGGCTGCTCGCCCTGCGCGACGCCACCGACGCCGCCCTGACCACCGCGCTGGCCGCTTTCGACACGGCCGGCGACGCGGCGACCCTGCACGCACTGTCCACCGCGTCCTGGCTTCGCGGCGTCGCCCGGCTCGCCCCCGGCGACGCCACCGAACGCGTGAGCATCGCCCTCACGGGCGACCTGCTCGCCGAACCAGCCGCCGCACTCGCCGCCGGCACCCTGGTCTACGACCAGCTCCGCGCCATCCACCACGCCGTACGCACCCTGCCCGAGCCGGCCCAACCCCAGGCGGTGGCCCTGCTCGCCGACCTCGCCCAGCGGACCGACACCCAGGCCGTGCGGGTCGCCGCACGCCATCTACGCCATGTCGTCGACCCCGACGGCGCGCTGACCGCCGCCCAGACCGACTACACCCGCCGCCGGCTCACCCAGTCCCCGCTGCTCGACGGCATGACCGCCGTCGACGGCCTGTTGGACGCCGAAGCCGCGACCTGGCTGACCACCGCCCTGGCCGCCCACCTGACCCCCACCGGACCCCACGACACCCGCACAGCCGCCCAACGCCGCGCCGACGGCCTCGTCGACCTCATCCGCACCGCCCTGACCGCCAGCACCTCAGACACCCCCGCACTCCCCCACCTGCACGTCCTCATCCCCGTCACCGCCTTGCCCGGTGGACCCGACACCGAACCCGCCACCCTGGCCACGCTGCCGGACTGCCCCACCGGCCCACACCCATTGACCCGGCAAGCCCTCCATCGCCTCACCTGCAACGCCACCCTCGCCCGCGTCCTCCTCGGAGCCGACAGCGAGATCCTCGACCTCGGCCGCACCCGCCGCCTCTACAGCCCCGCCCAACACCGCGCCCTCGCTCTGCCCGACGGCGGCTGCCGCTTCCTCTGGTTCACCCACCCCGACGGCCACACCACCCCCAGCGACCCCCGCGGACCCTGAGCCAACGTTCAGGCCTGGGTGATCACCCGGGTGCGCGCCACGTCGTCGGCCATCTGCTCGAGCAGCTCGGGCACCGAGTCGAAACGGCTCATCCCGCGCAGCCGCACACCGAACTCCACGGCGACGCGCTCGCCGTAGAGGTCAAGGTCGTCGCGGTCCAGGACGTAGGCCTCAACCCTGCGGTCGACGGCGTCAAAGGTCGGGTTGGACCCCACTGAGACGGCGGCTGCCAGTCGTTCCAGAGTGCCGTCGGCGGCGTGCCGGACCAGCCAGCCCGCATAGACGCCGTCGGCCGGGATGGCCGCGTGTGGTGTGGTGAGCAGGTTCGCGGTCGGGTAGCCGAGCCGCCGACCGCGGTGGTCGCCGTGGACCACCTCCCCCTCGACCCGGTGTGGACGCTCCAGCGCCACCGCAGCCTCCTCGACGTCCCCCTCGTCCACGCACTGACGGACATAGGTCGACGACCAGGTGACCCCGTCACCGCCCACCAGGTCGACCAGCTCCACCTCGAAGCCGTTGGCCTGGCCGAGCTCACGCAGGGTCTCCACGGTCCCGGTGGCCCGGTGGCCGAAGCGGAAGTTGGCCCCCACGACCACGGCTGCCGCGTGCAGCCGCTGGACGAGCACGGCGTGGACGAATTCCTCGGGGGTCAGCCGGGAGAACTCGGTGGTGAACGGCAGGACACAGACCGCGTCGGCCCCGGCCCCGGTGAGCAGCTGGGCGCGAAACGACACCGTGCTGAGCGTGGCCGGGTGCGATCCCGGGCGGACGACCTCGGACGGGTGCGGGTCGAACGTCACCGCCACCATCGGCAGGCCCAGCCGGGTGGCCAGCGCGGCGGCCCGGCCCAGGATCACCCGGTGCCCACGATGCACGCCGTCGAACACCCCGATCGTGACGACGGCCCGGCCGAGCTCCGGCGGGACGTCATCGGCACCGAACCACAGCTGCGGGGACGTCGGGGTCACGGCGCCCCATCCTGCCCGATCACCGAGCGATCAGTGCAGCAGGGTGAGGGCCTGCTCGAGACTGAGCAGGATCCCGGCGGCCAGTCCGGCCAGCACCAGTACCACCCCGACACGCGCGAGCACCCCGCGCGCCCCCCGAGCCCGGCCGGCCCCGGAGGCGAAGGCACCGATCCGCTCGATCGTCCCCTCGACGCCGTACTGCATCGGTCGGCCGTCACCAGGGAACGGCCAGGCCGGCTCCGGCAGCTCGTCCTCGTCGTCCTCGATCACGCGACGATGGTCGCAGCCGCTGAGGGGTCCTGCCCACCTCCGTCACCGGATCGTGAGGGTCCCCCGCGTTCAGGCGAAGACGACGAGGGGTCGTAGCGCACCCTCGCGGGGCTCCATGAGTGCGAGCACCTCGCCCGCGGGCCCGAACACGCCGGTCGGGCCGGCCTCCTCGCCCAGCGGCAGCCGTCCACCGTGGGCCACCACCCGCGCGGTCTCGGCGTCCACCGCACGGACCGGGAACGCCGTGGCCACCGCGGTCGCCAGCGGCACGACCTCGAACACCGACTCCAGCTGCTCCAGCGTCCGGGCGGCGTCCAGGGTGAACGGGCCGACCCGGGTGCGCCGCAGCGCGGTGAGGTGCCCGCCCACGCCCAGCGCCGCGCCGAGGTCGCGGGCCAGCGCGCGGACGTAGGTGCCGCTGGAGCACTCCGCCTGCACGTCGAGGTCCAACAGCCCCGGCTCGGTCCGCCGGGTGGCCAGGACGTCGAACACGGACACGGTCACGGGCCGCGCGGCCAGCTCGACCTGGTCCCCCGAGCGGACCCGCGCGTAGGAGCGCTTGCCGTCCACCTTGATCGCCGACACCGATGAGGGCACCTGCGCGGTCAGGCCGGTGAGGTCGGCGACCGCCGCGGCCAGCGCCTCCCGCGTCACCCCGTCAGCGGACGCCGACGAGACGACCTCGCCCTCAGCGTCGTCGGTGACGGTGGCCTGACCGAGCCGCACGGTGGCGGTGTAGGCCTTCGTGGTCAGCGCCAGGTGCCCCAGCAGCCGGGTGGCCCGCTCCACGCCGAGCACCAGGACCCCGGTAGCCATCGGGTCGAGTGTCCCGGCGTGGCCGACCCGGCGGGTACCGGCCAGCCGCCGGACCCGGGCGACCACGTCGTGGGAGGTCCAGCCGGCCGGCTTGTCCACGATGACCAGCCCGGACTCCGCGCTCACGGCTGGCGCTCGGTCTCCTCGAGCTCCTGGACGTCGGCCTCGGACTCCTCCTCGAACTCCCGCGGCTCGCGGTACGGGTCCGCCTCACCGGCGTACTGGGCACCGGCCGCGGTCGCGTGCACGGCCGCGTCGGACTCGGCGGCCACCCGCAGCAGGTCCTCGATGTGCCGGGCGTTCTCCGGGATGGCGTCCGCGATGAAGGCCAGGGTGGGCGTGAACCGGACCCCGGTCTGCCGCCCTACCTCGGTGCGCAGGACGCCCTTGGCGCTCTCGAGTGCGGCCGCGGTGTCGGCCCGCTCCACGTCGCCGCCGTACACGGTGTAGAAGACCGTGGCGTCCTGCAGGTCTCCGGTCACCCGGGCGTCGGTGATCGTGATGAACCCCAGCCGCGGGTCCTTGATCCGCGACTCCAGCATCTCGGCCACGATCACCCGGATGCGGTCGGCCAGCTTGCGGGCCCGCGCGTCGTTGCTCACTCGTCCTCCTCGTTCCGCAGCCGCCGACGAGCGGACAGCAGTTCCAGCTCCGGGCGCGCGGCGACCAGCCGCTCGCATGCGTCCAGCACCTCCTGGCAGTGGGCGGCGTCCGCGGCCACCACGGCCACCCCCACGACCGCACGCCGGTGCAGGTCCAGGTGACCCACCTCGGCTGCGGTGACGCCGAAGCGGCGGCGGAGCTCGGCCACGACCGGCCGCACCACGCCCCGCTTCTCCTTCAGCGAGTGGACGTCGCCGAGGAGCAGGTCCAGGCTCAGCGTGCCGACGAACACTGGACCCTGCCCTCTCGCGACGTCCGTGACGATGCCGGGCTACGCCCGGGGCTTCTCCCGCATCTCGAAGGTCTCGATCACGTCGTCGGTCTTGATGTCGTTGAACGACCCGAGACCGATACCGCACTCGAAGCCCTCGCGGACCTCCGTCGCGTCGTCCTTGAACCGCTTGAGCGACTCGATGGTGAGGTTGTCCGCCACGACGACGCCGTCACGGATGAGGCGCGCCTTGCTGTTGCGGCGGATGAGGCCCGAGCGCACGAGACAGCCGGCGATGTTGCCGAACTTGCTCGAGCGGTAGACCTCGCGGATCTCGGCGGTACCGAGCGAGACCTCCTCGTACTCGGGCTTGAGCATGCCCTTGAGTGCAGCCTCGACGTCCTCGAGTGCGCGGTAGATGACCGAGTAGAAGCGCATGTCGACGCCCTCGCGGTCAGCGAGCTCCTGGACGCGCTCTGCGGGACGCACGTTGAAGCCGATGATGATGGCGTTGTCGACCGTGGCCAGGTTGACGTCGTTCTGCGTGACGGCACCCACACCACGGTGGATGACGCGCAGGTCGACGCTGTCGCCCACATCGATCGCGAGCAGCGCGTCCTCGAGCGCCTCGACGGCACCGGACACATCGCCCTTGA
>DATCDE010000224.1 GCA_036510875.1 Actinomycetes bacterium | reverse complement strand
GAACGGCGGAGCACCCCGCACCTCGGTGTAGTCCGCGTAGATCGCCGATAGATCCAACCCGTCCTCAACCAGGTCGTTCACCCAACGAGCCGGATGATCCGCCGGCAGCCAGTCCCGAATGTCAGGTGGCAGCAGCATCGGCTGGTCCTGGTCGTAGCGCCGGAACGTCTTATCCACCGGCGATTTCACCCGCACCACGCCCACCCCGACGGCCTCGACATCCAACAGCACCGATTGCTCAGCGTCCCGCGGTCCAGGCATGACACATCTTCCCGCGACACCAACGCATCACGGGTTACCGACACGGGGTCCTAGGGCTTGCGGCGTCCGGGCTGGTCGGCTGGGCCGCGGCCCTTGGCAACGCTCGGGCTGCGCGGGAGCCCGGCGCACTGACGTACCCTCGGGTGCCGTGAGTGTCATCGAACCCGCAGAGGCGATCAAGGAGCTCGACGCCACGCTGAGCAGCGTCGAGGCCGTGGTCGACGTGCCTGCCATGCAGCGGGAGCTGGCCGACCTGAACGAGCAGGCCGCGGCCCCCGACCTGTGGGACGACCAGGAGCGCGCTCAGAAGGTCAACTCACGGCTGTCCTACGTGCAGAACGAGATCAACCGGGTCGAGGCGTTGCGTCGACGGGTGGACGACCTCTCCGTGCTGTTCGAGCTCGCCGCCGCCGAGGACGACGCGGACACCCTGGTCGAGGCTGAGGCGGAGCTGGTCGACCTCACCAAGGCGGTCGCCGACCTCGAGGTCCGCACCCTGCTGTCCGGGGAGTACGACCAGCGCGAGGCCGTCGTGACGATCCGGGCCGAGGCCGGTGGGGTCGACGCAGCCGACTTCGCCGAGATGCTGCTGCGGATGTACCTGCGCTGGGCCGAGCGGCACGGCTACCCGACCGAGGTCTACGACACGTCGTACGCGGAGGAGGCCGGGATCAAGTCGGCCACCTTTGCGGTCAAGATCCCGTACGCCTACGGCACGCTGTCGGTTGAGCAGGGCACCCACCGGCTGGTGCGGATCTCCCCGTTCGACAACCAGGGACGCCGGCAGACCAGCTTCGCCGGCGTCGAGGTGCTCCCAGTGGTGGAGCAGACCGACCACATCGAGATCCCCGAGGACGAGCTGCGGGTCGACGTGTACCGCTCCTCCGGCCCCGGCGGGCAGGGCGTGAACACCACCGACTCCGCCGTCCGGCTTACCCACCTGCCGACCGGCATCGTCGTGTCCTGCCAGAACGAGCGGTCCCAGCTGCAGAACAAGGCGTCCGCGATGGCGGTGCTGCAGTCCAAGCTGCTCGAGCGCCGTCGGCAGGAGGAGCAGGCCCGGATGGACTCGCTCAAGGGCGACTCCGGCGGCTCCTGGGGCAACCAGATGCGGTCCTACGTGCTGCACCCCTACCAGATGGTCAAGGACCTGCGTACCGAGCACGAGACCGGCAACACCGCGGCTGTTCTGGACGGCGAGATCGATGACTTCATCGAGTCCGGGATCCGCTGGCGGATGCAGGGCGCGCGCGCCTGATGACCGGTTTGGCCGGGTTGCCGACGTAGACTCCTTCTGGCCGGTTGCACCCGCACTTCCCTGTTCCCGAGTCCCGGTCAGGCGCCCAGTGATCCGTTTCGACAACGTGAGCAAGCAGTACCCGAGCCAGAACCGGCCGGCTCTCGACGACGTCACGCTCGAGATCGAGAAGGGCGAGTTCGTCTTCCTGGTCGGTGCTTCCGGCTCGGGGAAGTCCACCTTCCTGCGGCTGGTGCTCCGCGAGGAGCGGCCGAACACCGGCACCATCCACGTGCTGGGCAAGGACCTCAGCAAGATGTCCTCCTGGAAGGTGCCGGCGCTGCGACGCCAGATGGGCACGGTGTTCCAGGACTTCCGGCTGCTGCCGAACAAGACCGTGCTGGAGAACGTCGCGTTCGCTCTCGAGGTGATCGGCAAGCCGCGGCACACCGTCGCCCAGGTCGTCCCCGAGGTGATCGAGCTGGTCGGCCTGGCCGGCAAGGAGGATCGTCGTCCCGACGAGCTCTCCGGCGGTGAGCAGCAGCGGGTCGCGATCGCTCGTGCGTTCGTGAACCGGCCCAAGCTGCTGATCGCGGACGAGCCAACCGGGAACCTCGACCCGGCCACGTCCGTCGGCATCATGAAGCTGCTGGACCGGATCAACCGGACCGGGACGACGGTGGTGATGGCCACGCACGACGCGGCGATCGTCGACCAGATGCGCAAGCGGGTCATCGAACTCGAGGGCGGACGCCTCGTGCGCGACCAGTCCCGTGGTGTGTACGGCTACGCGCGCTGACGCGCCCGATCAGGCAAGGAAGCCATGAGAGCCCAGTTCGTGCTGAGCGAGGTCGGTATCGGCCTGCGACGCAACCTGTCCATGACCATCGCTGTGATCATCACGGTGGCCATGTCGCTGTTGGTGGCCGGGACCGGCCTGTTGCTGCGCGCGCAGGTCACCGCGATGAAGGACTACTGGTACGACAAGGTCGAGGTCTCGGTCTTCCTGTGCGGGAAGGACTCCCAGGTCCCGTCCTGCGCGGGTGGGGCGGTGTCCGACGCCCAGCGCAGCCAGATCCAGGCCGACCTCGAGTCGCTGCCCCAGGTCCAGACGGTCTACTACGAGTCGCAGCAGCAGGCCTACGAGCGGTTCCAGCAGCAGTTCAAGGGCACCGCGATCGCCCAGAACGTCACGCCGGACCAGCTGCCCGAGTCGTTCCGGGTCAAGCTGAAGGACCCGACGCAGTTCGACGTCGTGGCTGGTGCGTTCCAGGGTCGGCCAGGGGTCGAGGAGGTCCAGGACCAGCGCCAGCTGTTGGACAAGTTCTTCAAGATTCTCAACGGCGCTCGCTGGCTGGCCCTGGGCGTCGCGCTGTTCATGCTGATCGTGGCCACGATCCTGGTGATCAACACGATCCGGGTGGCTGCCTTCAGCCGACGGCGGGAGACCGGGATCATGCGGCTGGTCGGCGCGTCGAACTTCTACATCCAGCTGCCGTTCCTGCTGGAGAGCGTGATCGCCGCGCTGGCCGGGGTGCTGATCGCCGCTGTGGGCCTCACGGCCTTCAAGGCGTTCCTCATCGACAAGGTGATCGCGCCGGCCTTCCCCATCACGCGCTTCTTCGGCTGGGGGGACGTCGTCAGTTCCGTGGCGCTGCTGCTCGTGCTGGCGGTGGGCATCTCCGCCACGGCGAGCTTCTTCACTCTGCAGCGGTACCTGCGGGTCTGATCTGCCGCCCGCGCGAGGAGTCGGTTGCCCTGAACTCCTTGTCGCACAAGGGGCTTCCACCCGGCCAGGGTCTTGTCGCTGTTTGGGGGCGGCCGACAGAATCGAACGCATGGCCTGCATATCTGCTTAAGTGAAGTCAGCCATGTGGTCTTCGTTGGGCCCGCGCGCCAGTACTCGCCCCCACCACACCCCGGGCAGACGAAACCCTCCGCCCACCGGATCGAGGCGAGGTAGTCAAGGCAGGCCGCGTCGTCCGGGAACCACGCCAGCAGCTGCTGCTACGTCGCCGGATAGTCCACCCCGCGAACCGGATCCGCGACCATCCACCAAGCCCACTTCACTCGAGCAGATATTTAAACACATGTTCGAACCGCTGTTGGACGACGGCTGGGTGGCTGGGTTGTCTCCGGAGGAGCCGCCGGCTGAGGTGTTCGGTTGGCCGGTGACGCTGGCGGAGGTGGTGGCGGCTCCGGCGGGGCTGGAGCTCGCGGCGGTGCTGGCGTCGGTGGGGGATCCGGCCGGCTTGGACGATGCGGATCTGGTGGGAGGTGCTGACCGGGTGGGAGAAGCTCGCGGCGCACGTGTCGGCGAGCCAGGCCACAGTGCTGGCGGAGCTGGCCGCGCGCCGGCCGCCCGTGGCGGGGGAGCCGATGGGCAACGTGCCGGGGGTGTCGCGGTTCGCCGGGGATGAGGCGGCGCTGGCGCTGGGGGTGTCGCGGGTGACCGGGGAGTCCCGGCTGCGCGACGCGGTGCTGCTTGCGGGCAGTCTGCCGGGAGTGCTCGAGGCGGCCCGGGACGGTGTGTTGTCCTGGCCGGCGGCGCGGGCGGTGGCCGAGGAGGCCGTGGTGCTGCCACCGGCCGATCGGGCGGTCGTGGCGGAGTTCGTGCAGGCCCGGTGTGCGGGGAAGACGCCGGGGCAGGTGCGTCGGCTGGCACGGCGGGCGGTGCTGGGGGTGGACCCGTCCGGTGCGGCCGAGCGGCAGGAGCGGGCGCAGGCCGGGCGTGGGGTCTCGCGATGGGACACCCCGGACGGCATGACCGAGCTGTGCGCCCGGCTGGCCCCGGCGGACGCGGCGACGGTCTGGGACACCCTGACCGGACTCGCCCGCGCCGGTGCCACGCCAGGTGATGAGCGGGGGCTGGACGTGCGGCGGGCCGACGTACTGGTCGACCTGTTCGCAGAGATCGCCACCGGCACCCCGGTCTCGGCGCTGCCCGCGCTACAGGTCCGGACGGGGCGGTCCGGCCGGGCAGCGCGCAAGGCTCGGCGGCGGGCCCGCTGGCGGGCGGACGTGGTGGTCGCGGCATCGACGCTGCTGGGGCTGGACGACGCACCAGGGCTAGTCCCCGGGTTCGGTCCGGTCCCGGCCGGCGTGGCCCGGAGCATCGCCCGCGACGCCACCTGGCGGCGGGTGCTGACCGACCCGGACTGCGGCGCGGTGCTGGACGTCGGCACCACCCGGTACCGGCCCAGTGCGGTGCTGGGGGCGCACGTGGCCGCTCGGGACGCCACGTGCGCGTTCCCTGGCTGCGTCCGGGCGGCGGTTGATTGCGACCTGGATCACACTCGGCGGTTCCCCGACGCGCCGACCGCCGATCACAACCTCGGCCCGCTGTGCGGCCACCACCACAAGCTCAAACACGAGGCTCGACCGGGGTGGGCCCTCGCCCAGCCCGCCCCGGGCACGTTCACCTGGACAGCCCCACCGGCCGGCACTACACCCGCGGACCCACCGACCAACCGGGAAGCCCCGACTGGGCCCCTACCCCGCCACCGACACCACCCGACGACGAAGAACCGCCGTTCTGAGCCGTTGCCCGACCGAGTGGGAGCGGCGTGTCTGTCGTGGGCACCCCGGGCCATGGGCGAAGATGAAAGGTCTGACGACCGACGACACCTGGAGCATCTTCCCCATGCGCCTGCGTCACGCCGGGGTCGCCCTGGCGACCGCGGCTGCTCTCGTGGTCGGCTTGCTCGCGCCCGCGAGCGCCGACGACTCTCTCGACCAGCGCATGAAGTCGGTCCAGTCCCGGATCAGCAGCGCCCGTAGCCAGATCGAGACACTCAGCGCCAGGGCGGCCACCGCGGCCACCGCGCTCACGTCCGCCCAGTCCGCGTTGAGTGCCGCGCAGGCCGAGGTGGACGACACGATGCGGGCCCTCGCGGCCGCTACGGCCAGGGACGAGGCCATCGGCATCGAGCTGCAGGCGGCGATCGGGCGCGAACGCGGTGTGCAGGTGGAGGTCACCACGGTGCGCACCCGCATGACGGACACCCAACGGCTGGTCGGCCTGATCGCCCGGCAGACCTACCAGCAGGGCGGGAACCTCAGCGAGCTCTCGGTGGCCTTGCAGGCGCAGTCCCTCGACGACTTCGCCGGGCGCCTGGAGGCCGTGCAGAGCGTGGCACGCGCGCAGAACGCGCTGTTCGCCCAGCTGGCTGTGGACAGGGCCGAGCTGGCCGCCAAGCAGGCCGCGCTCGAGGCCGCCCGCGGCGACATGGAGCAGCGCAAGCTCGCCGCGTCCCAGCAGGTCCGCACGGTCGCCGCGCTGTCGCAGCAGGCTCGGTCCGCCCGAGCGAGGGTCGCATCGCTCGTGGCGCAGCGGCAGTCCGCCCTGCAGGCGGTCGCCGCGGCGCGTGCGGACGAGCTGCAGAGGCTGAGGCAGCTGCAGGCCGAGCAGCGGCGCATCAACGCCCTCATCGCGGCCTCGGCGTCCCGCGGCAGCGGCAACCCCTCCGGTGAGCTGCTGTGGCCGGTCGACGGCGCCCCACTGACCCAGGGTGTGGGCGCTCGGATCCACCCCGTGTACGGCTACAAGTCCTGCCACACCGGCATCGACCTGGGGGCCAGCACCGGCACGCCGATCCGTGCGGCGGCGACCGGGGTCGTGCTGTCCACGTCGTCCGGCGGCGCCTACGGCAACCTCACCCTGATCGACCACGGGGACGGCCTCACCACGTTCTACGCTCACCAGACGGCGTTCGCGGTGTCGCAGGGGCAGCGTGTCAGCCGCGGCCAGGTGATTGGTTACGTGGGGTCCACCGGGTGGGTCACCGGCCCGCACCTGCACTTCGAGGTGCACATCAACGGGGTGCCGTACAACCCGCTCGGCTGGTTCGGCGGCTCGCGCACACCCGTGGTCTGCTAGGGCGCAGCCTACACTGATCGCATGTCCCTGCTCTCCCGGCGCAGCCGCACGAGCGTGACTGTGGCGGCGGTCGGGGTGGCGGCCTTCGCCGCGGGCGCCATCGTGGGCGGGGTCGGCACGGCGCCGGCGGCCGCACCCGCCGGTGTGCTCGACGAGGCTGCGGCACGGATCGAGCAGCAGGCGGCCCGGCCGGTCGATCGCACTGACCTGGAGAGGGCCGCCGTCGAGGGGATGCTCAAGGCGCTGGGTGACCGCTGGTCGGCCTACTACAGCCCCAGCGAGTTCACCTCGTTCAACGACAAGCTCGAGGGCCGTTTCACCGGCGTCGGAGTGTGGGTGCGGCAGAGCTCCAGCGGTGCGCTGCTCGTGTCGTCGGTCCAGTCCGGCTCGCCGGCCGCCCGCGGTGGCCTGCGGGCCGGCGACGAGGTCGTCTCGGTCGACGGGCACCAGGTGGCCAACCAGCCGGTCTCCACCGTTCTCGGCTGGCTGCGCGGCGCCAACGGCTCGACCGTCCAGGTCGGTCTGCACCGGAGCAGCGGAGCGCTCGTGGTCGCCCTGCGGCGCAGCGAGGTGACCACCCAGGACGTCACCGTCGACCGGCTGGCCGGCCAGGTGCTGCACATCCGGGTCTCGGCGTTCACCCGCGGCGTCGGCCGCCAGGTCCGAGCGGCGGTCACCGTCGACCCGTCCGCGGCCAAGCACGGGATCGTGCTGGACCTGCGAGACAACCCCGGTGGTCTCGTCGACGAGGCGGTGGAGGTCGCCAGCGTGTTCCTGGACGGCGGTCCGGTGGTCACCTACGAGCAGCGCGGGAAGCCGAGCCAGACCCTCGACGCGCTCGGGCACGGCGACACCACCACGCCGCTCGTGGTGCTCGTCGATGGCAGCACGGCCAGTGCCGCGGAGATCGTCGCGGCAGCGCTGCAGGACCGCAACCGCGCCGTCGTGATCGGCAGCCGTACCTTCGGCAAAGGCTCGGTGCAGGAGCCGGCCACCCTGTCCGACGGGTCCGCGCTGGAGCTGACGGTGGGCCGCTACACGACGCCGTCCGGACGCAGCATCGACGGCGTCGGCGTCGAGCCGGACCTGCTGGTGCCGGACGACGCCCCGCCGGCAGCCGCCGAGAGCCGGGCGCTGGACGTGCTCGCCGGCCTGCTCGCCGCGGTGAGCTCCGAGGGCCGCGGCTGATGCCCAAGGAAAAGGGCCGCAAGCTGATCGCGCAGAACCGCAAGGCCCGCCACGACTACCACATCGAGGACGTCATCGAGGCGGGCCTCGTCCTCACCGGTACCGAGGTCAAGTCGCTGCGCGCCGGCCGGGCCTCGCTCGTCGACGGCTATGCCGCGATCAGCGGCGGCGAGGCCTGGCTGCAGGGTGTGCACATCCCCGAGTACGACCAGGGGACGTGGACCAACCACGAGCCGCGGCGCGGCCGCAAGCTGCTGCTCCACCGGTCCGAGATCGCCCGTCTGATCGCCAAGACGCGGGAGTCCGGGCTCACCATCGTGCCGCTGGCGCTGTACTTCAAGGACGGCAAGGCGAAGGTCGAGCTCGCGCTCGCGCGAGGGAAGAAGACCTACGACAAGCGACAGGCGCTGGCCGAAAAGCAGGCCAAGCGGGAGGCGGACCGCGCCGTGGCCCGCCGCGGCCGTGGCGACTGACCTCACCGACGCCGCCGTCCCTGGCGTGGTCGCCGAGCTCGGCCTGCCGGGCATCGTCGACGTGCACGTCCACTTCATGCCCGACCGCGTGCTGCGCAAGGTCTGGCAGTACTTCGACGAGGCGGGGCCCCTGGTCGGTCGGCGCTGGCCGATCAGCTACCGGGGCGACGACGACGACCGGTTGGCCGTCCTGCGCGCGCTCGGGGTCCGGGCGTTCCCAGCGCTGAGCTACCCGCACCGCCCCGGCATGGCGCAGTGGCTCAACGCATGGGCCGCGCAGTTCGCCGCGGCCACCCCCGACAACGTGGCCAGCGGCACCTTCTTCCCGGAGCCGGGGGCCGCCGACTACGTGGCCGCTGCCATCGAGCGAGGCACCCGGATCTTCAAGGCGCACGTCCAGGTCGGCCAGTACGACCCGGGCGACCCGCTGCTCGACCCGGTGTGGGGCGTGCTCGCCGAGGCCGCCGTCCCAGTCGTCGTGCACTGCGGGAACGGGCCCGTGCCGGGCGTGTACACCGGCGCGGAGCCGTTCGCGCAGGTGCTGGCCCGCCATCCTGGGCTGGTCGCCGTGGTGGCCCACCTGGGCATGCCGGAGTACACGGCGTTCCTCGACCTCGCGGAAAGGTACCCCGGGGTGCGCCTGGACACCACCATGGCGTTCACCGACTTCACCGAGGCGCAGGCGCCGTTCCCGCGCCACGAGCGATCGCGGTTGAAGGCACTCGGTCTGCAGGGCCGGGTCCTGTACGGCAGCGACTTCCCGAACATCCCCTACCCGTTCGCCCACCAGGTCGAGTCGCTGGTCCGGCTGGACCTGGGCGACCAGTGGCTGCGGGCGGTGCTCTGGGGCAACGGCGCGCGCCTGCTGGGCTTGCCCCGCTAGCGTGTGGCCGTGCTGCGACGGCTGCTGGCCCTGTTGGGCGCGATCGCGGGTGCCGTGCTGCTGGTGGGCCTCACCGGCGGCGTCGCCGTCGCGGCTGACGAGCAGGTAGACAGCTACCAGGTCGCCCTCACCGTCCAGTCGAACGGCACGCTGCACGTCCGCGAACAGATCACCTACTACTTCGGCACCCAGCAGCGGCACGGGATCTACCGCACGATCCCGGTGCGGTACACCTACAACAACACCGACGACCGGTTGCTGAAGGTCACCAACATCCGAGTGGTCAGCACCACCGGCGCACCCACCGACGTCTCGGCGAAGACCGAGGGCGGCTCGCTCGTCATCCGGGTCGGCGACCCGAACCGCACGATCACCGGCCGCCAAGTTTACATCCTCGACTACGACGTCCAGGGCGCGCTCAACACGTTCGCCGACCACATCGAGGTCTTCTGGAACGCCGTGGGCTCGGACTGGTCCGTGCCGATCACCGCGGCCACGACGACGCTGAGCGCCCCGCGGGCCCCCACGCAGGTGGCCTGCTACTTCGGCCAGACCGGCAGCTCGCTGCCCTGCAGCGCGGCCCGGATCGAGGGGGCGACCGCGGTGTACGGGCCCCAGGACCTGGCCCCCTACGAAGGGCTGACCGTGGTGGCCGCGCTGCCGCCGGGGTCGGTGACCGTGCCGCCGATGATCCTGCAGGAGCGGTTCTCGGTGGCCCGCGCCTTCTCGGTCACCCCGTGGACGGCGACCGGCGGGCTGGGCATCCTCGCCCTCGGGCTGGGCGGCGTCGGCTACGTGTTCTGGACCCGCGGGCGTGACCGGCGCTGGCGGGACCAGGTCCCCGGGCTGGCGCCCGCACCGGGCCAGGAGACCGACGCGGAGGCCCGGCCGCTGTTCACCGACCCGACCGGCCCGGTCGAGTACTCCCCGCCGGAGAACGTCCGGCCCGGTCAGATGGGCACCCTCATCGACGAGCGCGCCCAGCCGCTCGACGTGACGGCCACCATCGTCGACCTCGCCGTCCGCGGGTACCTGCACATCGAGGAGCTTGAGCGCAAGCACATCTTCGCCAGCCGGGACTGGCGGCTGACCCAGCAGCGCCAGCCGGACGCCGACCTGCTCACCTACGAACGCACCCTGCTGGAGTCGCTGTTCAACGGGCGCAGCGAGGTGCTGGTCTCCGAGCTCAAGCGGACCTTCGCCACCGACCTGAAGAAGGTCGAGGGGCAGCTCTACGACGACGTGGTCAAGAGCGGCTGGTTCCGGCGGCGTCCAGACCGCACCCGTGGCCTGTGGGGCTTCCTCGGGGTGGTGGCCGTGCTGGCCGGTGCCGGGCTGACCTATCTGCTCGCCCGCTACACGCACGCCGGCCTGCTCGGTGTCGCTGTGGTCGTCTCGGGGCTGCTGCTGCTTCTGGTGTCCGGCCGGATGCCGGCGCGGACGGCGAGGGGCAGCGCGATGCTGGCCCGCGTGCTCGGGTTCCGGACCTACCTGCACACCGCCGAGGCCGAGCAGCTGCGCTTCGAGGAGCGCACCGACGTGTTCTCGAAATACCTGCCCTACGCGATCGTGTTCGGCGACGCCGAGCGCTGGGCCAAGGCGTTCGCCGCGCTGGCCGCGGCCCAGGCGGCCGGAGGCACTGTGGTCACACCCGTGCTGCCCTGGTACACCGGCCCGACCGGCTGGGACCTCGGGCACCTGGGCGACTCGATCGGCTCCTTCGCCACGACGACGGCGGGCGCGATCGCGACCACGGCGTCGTCCGGCGGCTCGGGCTTCTCCGGCGGCTCCTCGGGTGGCGGGTTCGGCGGGGGTGGCGGCGGCTCCTGGTAGCGGCCTCCGCTGTCGCGTCAGCCGACGCCGATGACCACCGGCCCCCGTTCGACGTCCACGGCGCCGAGCCAGCCGGCCGGCACGTGCAGCGCCCGGTTCGGGACGACGGTGCCGCGGTGCCCGGTCCACAGCACCCGGTCGCCCTGGCGCACCTGCAGCCGGGCCCGCAGCGCGAACTCGTCGGCCCACACGGTGAGCCGGTCCAGCGGCGGCGGGGGAGCACCCGGTCCGACCCGGCTCGGGCTCACCCAGCGCAGCGGCGGGTCCACCTGGACGGCGACCTCCTGCGGCATCGCCGTCCGCCCGGCGAGGAAGCGCACGATCGAGGCCGCGGCGAAGCGGCCGTCCAGGGACACGACGTCGGCGGTCTCCACCGGGTGCCGCAGGTTGCCCGCGGCGAACACGCCGGGCTGCGAGGTCTGCAGCGTGGTGTCGACCACCGGCCCGTGGCTGCCGGCGTCCATGGCCAGCCCGGCGCGGCGGGCCAGCTCGTGGTCGGGCACCCAGTCCCCGGTGAAGACCACCGTGTCGCACCCGATCAGACGGGTGCTGCCGTCGTCGCGGGTGAGCTCGACGCCCTCGAGCCGACCGCGCCCGACGATCCGGGTGACCCGGGTGCCGGTGAGCAGCGGGAACCGGTACGCGGCGGCCGCCCCGGCGCGGAACGCCGCGAAGGACTGGTGCCGCGGCAGGTCGGTCACCATCGCCGCGACCTCGGCGCCCGCGTGCCGCAGGGTCACAGCGGCCGAGAAGCTGACGTGCTCAGCACCCACCACCACCGCCCGGCCCGGCAGCCGGGCGCCGTTCAGGTACACCAGCTGCTGCAGCTGCCCTGTGGTGAGCACCCCTGGCGGGCGGTCCCCGGGCACCAGCCGGGCCGACCGCGGCCGCTCTCTGGCCCCGGTCGCGAGTAGCACGGCCCCGGCTTCGATCCGGTCCAGCCCCCAGGGGCTGCTCGTCTCGACCGTGAGCGGTCCGGCCCAGCCGGTCACGGTCACCAGGCCCCGGACGACGGCTCCGGCGGCCAGCGCGCCGTCCAGCAGCCGCTGGGCGTAGGCCGGTCCGGTCATCACCCGGTGCAGGTCACGCAGCCCGTAGCCGGTGTGCCGGCTGTGCCGGGGGATGCCGCCGGGCTGGCCCTCGCGCTCGAGGACCTCGACCCGGTCCACGCCGAGCCGGCGCAGCTCGGTGGCGGCGGACAGGCCCGCGGGACCGGCGCCGACGACCAGGACGTCGACCTGTCGAGTGGGGAGGTCGGGGCCGCTCACGACGGCTCCTCGCCGGTGGCGGCGGCCAGCATCGCGGCCACCTCCGCCCCGCAGTAGAACCCCTGGCAGCGGCCCATGACCGCGCGGGTGCGGCGGCGCAGCCCCTGCAGGGTGCGGGCCGGCACGTCGGCGGTCAGCGCGTCGCGGACCTCGCCGCGGCTGACCCGCTCGCAGTGGCACACGAGGTGCCCGTAGAGCGGGTCGGCCGCGATCCGCTCAGCCTGCTGGTAGGGGCGGGGGAACGCCTCGCCGATGTTCGGCATCACCGGGTCGGGCAGCTCCCCGCGGGGCCCCAGCTCGAGGCCGGAGTCAGCCAGCAGGCCCGCCACGTGCTCGGCGATCGCCATGGACGCCGTCAGCCCGGTGGACCGGATCCCGCCGACGGTCACCGTGCGCTGTTCCGGGTGCGCGCGCAGCTGGTAGTCGCCGTGCTCGGTCGCGGCCCGCAGGCCGGAGTAGACGGCGGTGACCTCCTCGTCCAGCAGCTGCGGCAGGATCCGCCGGCCGTGCGCGCGCAGCATCGCCAGGCCGGACGCCGACGACCCAGTGGCGCCCTTGTCGTCCAGGTCCTCCGCGGTCGGGCCCAGCAGCAGGTTGCCGAAGACGGTCGGCGCGACCAGCACGCCCTTGCCGAGCTTGGTGGGGACCGGCAGCAGGATGTGCGCCACCAGGCCGCGGGCGAGCTTGTCGAAGACGATCAGCTCACCGCGGCGGGGGGTGACCGTGAAGTCGGCGTGCCCGAGCCAGCCGTCCACCTCGTCGGAGCGCAGCCCGGCCGCGTTGACCAGGTACCGGGTGGTCAGCTCGCTCTGGCTGGTGAGCACCGTGTGCAGGGCGGCGCCGTCACCGAGCCGGACGCCGTCCACCCGGGTGCCCAGCAGCAGGTCGACCCCGGCTCGCGCAGCCTGGGTGGCGAACGCCAGCGTCGTCGTCCAGGGGCAGATGATCGACTCGTCCGGCACCTCGAGTGCGCCGAGCGCGCCGGGACCCAGGTGCGGCTCCCGTTGGTACAGCTCGCCGGCGTCAACCATCCGGGTGCGCTCGTAGCCGTTGGCTACGGCCTTGGCGGCCAGTCCCGGCAGCGCGGCCAGCTGGGCGTCGTCCCAGGCCACCAGCAGCGCGCCGACCCGCTCGACCGGGATGCCGGTGCGGGCCGCGTAGTCGCCCAGCAGCTCGAAGCCGCGGCGCACGAGCCGAGCCTCGAGCGTGCCCGGGCTCGCGTCGAAGCCGGTGTGCAGGATCGCCGTGTTGGCCTTGGAGGTGCCGGACCCGACGTCGTCGGCCGCGTCGACCAGCGCGACCCGCAGCGGGTGGTGCGCCAGCTCGCGAGCGATCGCACACCCCACGACGCCCGCGCCCACGACGACGACGTCGTACCGAGTCACCGGGCGTCCTGGTCCACCAGCCGCTGGACGGCGGCCCGGAACGCGGCGCGGCGCTCGGTGGCTTCGTCCGCGCCGATGCTCGGCTCGTACACCGCGGACGGCGTCCAATGCGGCAGCGCGTCGTCCAGTGCCAGGGTCCGGTCGAGCCCGAGCCGGGCCACCGCACCGACGCCGAGGGCCGTTGCGTCGGGGGAGCCGTACACCTCGACGGGGATGCCGAGCAGGTCGGCCTGCACCTGCATGAGCACCCGGCTGCGGGTCAGCCCGCCGTCCACCCGCAGGCTGGTCAGTGGGCCGCCGAGGTCGCTGGCCGCCGCCGACGCCAGCTCGGCCACTTGGGCCGCGACGCCCTCGACGAGCGCCCGCACCAGGTGCGCGCGCGTGGTCTCCAGGGCGAGCCCGGTGAGCGACCCGCGAACGTCGCTGCGCCACCAGGGCCCCCCGAGCCCGGCCAGCGCGGGGACGAAGGTGACGCCGCCGGCGTCCGGCACGCTGCCGGCCAACCGGTCGATGTCCGCGGCCGAGTCGAGCACCCCCAGGTCGACCAGCCAGCGCACCGCCGAGGCGACCGTGAACGCCTGGCCGTCCAGGCAGTACCTCGTCGCTCCGTCGAGCCGCCAGGCCACCGAGGTCGCCAGCCCCGCGGTTGAGCGGCGGGCGGCGCTGCCGAGGGTGGCCAGCAGGAAGGCGCCGGTGCCGTACGTGCACTTCGCGTCGCC
>DATCDE010000223.1 GCA_036510875.1 Actinomycetes bacterium | reverse complement strand
GACCGGCCGGCGTCGTCGACGACGACCGTCCCGTCGCCGGGCACCTCGACGACGCGGCAGGGCCGGCCCAGGCACATCAGCGCACCTCGTCCCCGGCCGCGCCGTGGGCATCGCGACCGTCGGCGCCGAAGCCGTGGACGGCGGCCCGCACGGACTCCACGGCCGAGTCGACCCGGCCGCGCACGTCCGCCGACAGCCCGTGCCCGGTGCCGAAGTCGCAGCCGGCCACCCCAACGACCACCAGGTTCTGGGGCAGCCGACGCAGCGCCCGGGACAGCTCGACCGCCGACGCCACGCTGAACGCGTGGGTGCCGCCGCAGGTCGCCCAGCCCGGCAGTGGGCCCTGGTCGACCCGCAGCGTGACCACCCGGGGGCCGTCGCCGGGTTCCACCCGGACGGCGTCGACGACGACCACGTCCGACTCGCCGTCCCACGCGTCGATCAGCCGGCCCGGGTCGACCAGGGGGAGCACGCGGACGCCGGGCAGGCCGAGCGCGGCCACCCGGGCCGCCACCACCGGCCCGACGCCGTCGTCACCACGGTCCGGGTTGCCGACGCCGATGACGAGGGTCATGTCCGGTCCACGTGCAGGTCGAGGAAGTGGGTCGCACACGAGATGCACGGGTCGTAGTTGCGGATGGCCTGCTCGCACTGGCGGGTCAGCTCGTCGTCGGGCAGGTCGAGCCGGTCCTGCACGAAGCCGCGCAGGTCCGCCTCGATGCTCGGCTGGTTCTGCGACGTCGGCGGGATGATGACGGCGTCCTCGATGGTGCCGTCCTCAGCCAGCCGGTAGCGGTGGATGAGCAGCCCGCGCGGCGCCTCGGTGCCGCCGTATCCGACCCCTGCCCGCGGCTCGACCGGCACCGCCGGGACCGGCGCGCCCCGCCAGCTGTCCACGACCCGCAGCGCGACCTGGCAGGCCTCCACCAGCTCCACGGCGCGCACCACGATGGACCGGAACGGGTTGCGGCAGGTGTCGCCGAGCCCGGCCGCCGCTGCGGCCTCCTTGGCCACGTCGGTGAGCACGTCGTGGTTGAGCGAGTACCGGGCCAGCGGGCCGACGACGTACGGGCCGGAGCCGCGCAGCCAGGCGTGCAGCGCGTTCGAGTGCTCCACGTGCTGCTCGGCCACGTGCTCGTCGAAGCGCTCGACCGGGAACGCGAGCCCGGTGCTCGTGATGAGCGAGCCGGACTCCAGTGGGTAGCCGTCCTCGCGGCGCAGCGACAGGTAGGTGTACGGCTGCTCGAAGTCCGGCGTCTCGAACCCGGCCACCGCCTGGACGGTCGCGATCGAGTCGGCCAGCGCCTGCTCGAGGACGGGGCGGAAGTCGCGCAGCTCGGCCGGCGTGGGCAGCCGGTAGAAGCCCCCGATCCGCACGTTCACTGGGTGGATCGCCCGGCCGCCGATCAGCTCGAGCAGCTGGTTGCCGGCCTTCTTCAGCCGCAGCCCCTGCTCGACCAGCTCGCGGTAGTCGCGCGCCATCTCCACGGCACCCGGGTAGCCCAGGAAGTCGGGGGCGTGCAGCAGGTACACGTGCAGGGCGTGGCTCTCGATCCACTCGCCGCAGTACAGCAGCCGGCGCAGCTGGCGGATCTCCTCGGGGACGACGACCCCGCAGGCCTGCTCGATCGCGTTGCAGGCGGACATCTGGTACGCCACCGGGCAGATCCCGCAGATGCGCGCGGTGATGTCCGGGGGCTCGGTGTACGCCCGGCCACGCAGGAACGCCTCGAAGAACCGCGGCGGCTCGAAGATCTGCAGCTGGACGTCGGTCACCGTACCGCCGTGCACCTGCACGTGCATGGCGCCCTCGCCCTCGACCCGGGCCAGCGTGTCGACGGACAGCACCCGCCCGTCGCCGGTCAGCCGGTGCGTCATGACTCGACCTCCCGCTGCTCGTGCCGGGTGCTCTCGTCCTTGAAGGCCTCGGCCCCGGCGTTGAAGGTGCGGAAGAACCGGACGACGTCCCGCTGGGGCATGCCCAGGTCGACCAGCCGGTCGGCGAGCGAGGCCGTGTTGGCCGAGCGCACCGGGCCGAAGCAGCCGAAGCAGCCCCGGTTGTAGGCCGGGCACAGCGCTCCGCACCCGCCGTGGGTGACCGGGCCGAGGCAGGGCGTGCCGTGGGCCACCGCCACGCAGACGGTGCCGCGGCGCTTGCACTCGGTGCACACGCTGTCGGTGACCAGCCGGGCCGGCCGGTCCTGCAGGAAGGCGGCCAGCAGCTCGAGCAGCTGGCCCTTGTCGACCGGGCAGCCGCGCAGCTCGGCGTCCACCGGGACGTGGTCAGCGATCGGGGTGGACCGCTCCAAGGTGGAGATGTAGGACGGGTGCGCGTAGACGATCGAGCGGTACTGCTCGACGTCGGCGAAGTTGCGCAGCGCCTGGATGCCGCCGCTGGTGGCGCAGGCCCCGATGGTGATGAGCGTCCTGGAGACCTTGCGGATCTCCTGGATCCGCTCGGCGTCCCCGGCCGTGGTGATCGAGCCCTCGACGAGCGACAGGTCGTACGGCCCGGCGACCACCGCCCGGGTGGCCTCGGGGAAGTAGGCGATGTGCACGGCGTCGGCGATGGCGAGCAGCTCGTCCTCGCAGTCCAGCACCGACAGCTGGCAGCCGTCGCAGGAGGCGAACTTCCAGACCGCCAGGGTGGGTCGGTGGTCGGTGGGGCCGGCGTAGCCGGAGTAGCCGGTGTCGGCGGTGGTCGTCACGTCACACCTCCCGCAGGTCGAGCAGCGGGGCCAGCCGGTCGTAGCCGAACACCGGCCCGTCGGCGCAGACGAACAGCTCACGCAGCTGGCAGTGCCCGCACAGCCCGATGCCGCAGACCATGCTGCGCTCCATGGACAGCCGAATCCGATCGGCTGCGACCCCGCGGTCGGTGAGCGCCAGGGCGACGAACCGCATCATGACCTCGGGCCCGCAGACCAGCGCCAGCGTGCGCTTAGGGTCGAAGCCGGCGCGGGGCACCAGCTTGGTGACCAGGCCGACCCGGCCGTGCCAGGACGGCGGCCCGTAGTCGACGATCACCTCGACGTCGACCCCGCGCTGCTGCCACTGCTCGAGCTCGCGCCCGTACAGCACCTCGTCCGGGGTACGGGTGCCGTAGAGCAGCACCACCCGACCGTAGGCGTCGCGGTCGGCGAGCACCTCCAGCACCGCCGGCCGCAGCGGGGCCAGCCCGATCCCGCCGGCCACGAACACGACGTCGCCACCCTTGCCGTCGCCGGCCCGCCAGCCGGTGCCGAACGGGCCCCGGACGCCGAGCATGCTGCCCTCGCGGGCCTGGACCAAGGTGTGGGTGACCCCGCCGACGTCGCGCACGGTGTGCTCCAGCGGCCCGCTCACCGGGCCGCTGATCGAGATGGGCACCTCGCCGACCCCGAACGCGGCGAGCATGGTGAACTGGCCGGGCTGGTGTCCCAGCCGCCGTCCACCGACCGGCTCGAGGGTCAAGGTGACCGTGTCGCGGGTGTCCTGGCGGTTGCCGACCACCCGGAACGGCCGCGGCACCATCGCGTCCGGCGCCGGACCGGCCGGCGGCTGGACGGCGGTGTCAGTGGGCACGGTCACGGGGGGACCCGTACATGTCGAGCATCCGGACCCGGGCGGCCTGCATGCGCTCGTACATCACCGAGGACACCCGCTGCATGAGCGCGTAGCCGAGCCGGGGGTCGTCCTCGCACTTGCCGCGCAGGCAGGTGCCGTCGAACGCGACCGCGCTCGTCTCCACCACCGCGCGACCGTCGAACACGTAGCGGTACGGGGGCACCAGCCAGGAGAAGCCGATGACCTCGCCGTCCGCCACAGTGTCGATGACGACGGTGCCGCGCTCGGCGCTGTGCACCTCGATGGCGACCGATCCGTGCCGCACGATGAAGAACCGCTCGGCGGACCCGCCCTGCTTGAACAGGAACTCGCCGGGGTGGAAGTGCACGTTGGTCGCGCACCCGGCGACCAGCCGCAGCTCCGGTTCCTCCAGCCCGGTGAAGAACGGGTGGTTGGGCAGCAGCTGCTCGATGGTGCGCATGGTCAGACCTCCCGTGGCTGCGCGGCTGACCGCAGGACCGCGGCCTCCGCCGTGATGTCGATGGCTGCCGGGCACCAGGTGATGCAGCGGCCGCAGCCCACGCACCCGGACGAGCCGAACTGGTCCTGCCAGGCGCCCAGCTTGTGGGTCATCCACTGCCGGTACCGGGCGCTCGGCGTCTCGCGCACGCTGCCACCGTGGATGTAAGAGAAGCCCCCGGTGAAGCAGGAGTCCCAGACCCGCCACCGCTCGGCCTTGTCGCCGGACAGGTCTGCGACGTCGCGCACGCTCGTGCAGAAGCAGGTCGGGCAGACCAGCGTGCAGTTGGTGCAGGACAGGCAACGGCTCGCGACCTCGTCCCATTGCCGGGACTCGGCCTGCTCGTACAGCAGATCGCGCAGGCCGTCGGTGTCCAGCTGGCGGCCCATCCGGTCGGTGGCGTCGGCCACAACGGCTGCGGCCGCGCTGCGGTCGTCGTCGGTGGCCACCCGCACCGGGACACCGGCGGACAGGACGGCGGCACCGCGCTCGCTGACCACCTCGACGAGGAAGCGGTGGTCGGTGTCGACGTCCAGCTCGGTGAGCACGAGGTCGGCGCCCTCGCCGGGGTGCGGACCGGTGCCCATCGACGCACAGAAGCAGGTGCCGGACGGCTCGGCGCAGGCCACCGCGACGACCAGCAGGTCGGTGCGGGCCGCTAGGTAGTGCGCGTCGGCGGCCGGCCGGTCGGCCGAGCCGAGCACCCGGTCGTGGACGGCGATCGCCCGCAGGTCGCAACCGCGGACCCCGAGCAGGGCCAACCGCGGGGGCGTCGTGTCAGCGGGTTCGATGGTGAAGCCGTCCGCCGTGCGCTGCCCGCCCCACAGCAGCTGCCGGGCCGGGAACAGCCAGGGCTTGAATGACTGGGCGCCGCTGGCGTAGCCGAACAGGGCGCCGTCGCCGCGCTCGCGCAGCCGGTAGTGGCCGGCGTCCTGCTCGTCGCCGACCCCGCGCGGCAGCGCCTCGATGGTCTCGATCGCGGTGTAGGTGATGGCGCCGTCGCGGACGCTGGGGCCGACCACGGTTCGGCCGTCGGCAAGCAGGACGTCGATCAGGGCCTGCAAGCCGCTCAGGTCGAGAACGACCTCGTCTCCGGCTCGTGCGCTCGCTGTGGGCATGTCCGCCTCGGCCTCCTGCGCTCCATCCTCGGTGGGGCTGCCGGGCGCAGGGAGGGCCAATGGTCCCAGCGGCAACGAGACGCCGGTCACCCGGCAGCCGTCGCGGCTCCGCTCAGCGCAGGCGCCGGAACATCACGTGCAGGCCGACCAGGCCGTGCCGCGGGTGGTCGAAGGCCTCGGGGACGGTGCCCAGGACCTCGAAGCCGAGCTGCTGCCACAGCCGCACTGCGGCGGTGTTGGACTCGACCACCGCGTTGAACTGCATGCTGTGGTAGCCCGCCTCCCGGGCCCAGCCGAGCGCGTACTCGGCCAGCGCGCGGCCGACCCCCCTGCCCTGGAGCACGGGGTCGACCATGAAGCTCGCGGTGGCCACGTGGGCGCCGCGGCCGGGCCGGTTCGGGCCCATCTTGGCCGAGCCGAGCACCGTGTCGCCGTCCACCGCAACGACCGTGCGTCCCGGTGCCGGCTGCATCCATAGCGCCCGGCCGGCGTCGGGTGACAGGCCCTCGGGGTAGGCGTAGGTCTCGCCGGCCGCCACGATCGCCGCGAAGAACGGCCAGATCCGCGGCCAGTCCTCGTCGGTCGCTGCTCTGATGATCACCCGGGGAGTATGACCCGGACCGGTCGGGCGTGCCACGGTGGGCTCCGTGAGCGACTACCGAGCGGTCAACCGGGCGAGCTGGGACGAGCGCGCGCCCGCCCACGCGGCGTCCCCCGACTACGCCTTTGCGCGCTTCGTCGAGGACCCGATGTTCCTCAGCGACGTGGTGCGCTTCGACGTGCCGCGTCTCGGGGACCTCAGCGGCCTGCGCGGGGTGCATCTGCAGTGCCACATCGGCACCGACACCGTGTCACTGTCCCGGCTGGGCGCGCGGATGACCGGGCTCGACTTCTCCGCAGCCTCGCTGGCCCAGGCTCGCCGACTCGCCCAGGACTGCGGTGCGGACGTCGACTTCGTGGAGTCCGACGTGTACGCGGCGACCGAGGCGCTGGAGCCGGCGGCCTTCGACCTGGTGTTCACCGGGATCGGCGCACTGTGCTGGCTGCCCGACGTGCGGCGGTGGGCTGACGTCGTGGCCGGGCTGCTGCGGCCCGGCGGACGGCTGTTCCTGCGTGAGGGCCACCCGATGCTCTGGGCCCTGGACGACGCCCGCCCGGACGGCCTGCTCGTCGTCGACTACCCCTACTTCGAGCGGCCCGAGCCGCTGGTCCTCGACGAGCCGGGCACCTACGTCGAGACCGACACGACCTTCGAGCACAACGAGACCCACGAGTGGAACCACGGGCTCGGTGAGACCGTCACCGCGCTGCTGGAGGCCGGCCTGCAGCTGACCATGCTGGTCGAGCACGACAGCGTGCCCTGGGACGCGCTGCCCGGCCGGATGCAGCGCGGCGACGACGGCGAGTACCGGCTGCTGGACCGCCCGTGGCGGCTGCCGCTCAGCTACACCCTGCAGGCCACCCGCCTCCCCTGACCTTCCTGCATGACGGGGGGGGTCGAGGGCGGCCAGCAGGGTCTCCGGGACCAGAGCCGGACAGCGGCCCGCGCTAGCGCAGGCAGCAGGCGAAGTCGACCTCGGCGAGCACCCTCGACCTGCTCCTCCACGGTCGGCGCGTCCTGCCGGTCGAAGAACAGGAACTCGGTGCGGAGCAGCCCGAAACGGAAACGAAAGGTGGAGGTCTACCCCGGCCGGTGCGTAGCGTCAGCCCATGAGCCACCCCTCCTGGCCGCTGTTCGACTTGACCCTGACGACGCGCGACCTGCTCCTGCGCCCGATGACCGAGGCCGACCAGGCGACCGTGGCCCGGCTGCTGCCGGATGACGTCGAACTGGACCCCGCGGCCACCACCTACCCGGGGCTGGACGAGCGCGCCACCCACGGCGTCGTCGTCCACCAGGCGTACTGGCGCGGTTACGGGACCTGGCGGACCGAGGCGTGGCGGCTGAACTTCGCCGTGCTCCGCGACGGCGAGCTGATCGGCGCGCAGGAGCTGGAGGGCAACGACTTCCTCGCGCTGCGCACCGTGGACACGTCATCGTTCCTGGTGACTTGGGCTCGCGGGCAGGGCCTCGGGCGGCAGATGCGCTCGGCCGTGCTGGCGCTGGCGTTCGGGCCGCTCGGAGCCCGAGCGGCGATCACCGAGGCGTGGCACGACAACCACGCCTCGCTCGGCGTCTCCCGCGCCCTGGGGTTACCAGCCCAACGGCGAGGCGCTGCACCGCCGTGGAGACGACGTCGACGTCATGGTCCACTTGCGGCTGACCCGAGAGTCGTGGCTGGCGCGCAGAGACCGGCCCGACGTGACCATCAGCGGCTTCGACCGCTGCCGCCCGTTCTTCGGCCTCCCCCCTGCATGAAGGGTCCGTTCTGTGCGTGTGGGGTGGGTCGCCT
The DNA here is from genome assembly GCA_036510875.1 of Actinomycetes bacterium. Classification (NCBI taxonomy): domain Bacteria; kingdom Bacillati; phylum Actinomycetota; class Actinomycetes; species Actinomycetes bacterium. The sequence goes on along the minus strand of DATCDE010000223.1, from coordinate 10,263 downwards.
ACGGGGTGATCTCGTGGGTGCGGCGGGGCATGAACAGCACCGCGATGAACATCAGGACGGCGACCACGACCAGGGCCTGGAAGACGTGCTGGGTGGCATCGAACAGCGCCGAGCGAAGGAAGTTGGCCACCACCGACGGCTGCCCTGTGTGCCTACCGAGCATCAGGCTGGTCGTGTCCAGGCTGGCCGGCAGCCGGCCACGCAGGGCCGCCGGCACATGGTCGAGCCGGTTCGCGAGAGTGGCGTTGGCGATGGCCCCCAGCACCGCCACCCCGACGGCGCTGCCCATGGAGCGGCTGAACATGTTGGTCCCGGTCACCACCCCGCGGTTCTCCCAGCCGACCACCGACTGCACCGCCACGACGATGGGCGCGTTGGACAGCCCCAGCCCCACCCCGACGACGAAGCAGGCGGCCCCGACCTGCCACACTGCCGAGGACGATGTCAGCAAAGCGACGCTCACCGAGCCAAGGACGACGACGACCCCGCCGATGAGCGCGGTGTCCCGGAACCCGATCCGCAGGTAGATCCGCCCGGAGAACGCCGCGGCGATCGGCCAGCCGACCGTCAGCGCGGCCAGCGCGAACCCGGCCACCAGCGCACCGGTGCCCAGGACGCCCTGCACGTACGTCGGCACGTACGAGCTGAGCCCGATGAGCAGGGCGCCGACCATCACCGCGGCCAGGTTGCCACTGACCAGCGTTCGGTGCCGAAACACCCACAGCGGCAGAACCGGCTCGACCGCCCGCCGCTCGACCTGGACGAAGGCCAGCACCGCGAGGAGTCCTCCACCGAGCACCAGCAGGCTCTGCGGTGACCCCCAGCCCCAGGTGACGCCACCCTCGAGCAGGCCGAGGATGAGCAGCGAGCACCCGAGGGTCAGCATCGCGGCGCCCAGGAAGTCGATCGTGTGCTCCCGGTGGACGACGTCCTCGTGGAAGGTACGCACCAGCATCCACACGGCGAGCGCACCGACCGGGACGTTGACGAAGAAGATCCAGCGCCAGGAACCGTACTGGGCGAACAACCCGCCGAGGGTCGGTCCGAGGACCGACGAGACCCCCCACACGCTGGCGATGTAGCCCTGCACCTTGGCCCGCTCGGCGACCGTGTAGAGGTCGCCCACGATGGTCATGCTGATCGGCTGCACCGCACCAGCCCCGAGCCCCTGCAGGCCGCGGAACACGATGAGCGCCGTCATGCTCCAGGCGAACCCGGACAGCACCGACCCCAGCACGAACAGGCCGATCCCGAACAGCAGCACCGGTTTGCGGCCGATCACGTCGGCGTACTTGCCGTACAACGGCACGGTGACTGCCTGGGTCAGCAGGTAGATCGAGAACAGCCAGGGGAAGCTGGAGAAGCCGCCCAGGTCACGCACGATGGACGGGATGGCGGTGGCGATGATCGTGCTGTCCAGGGCCACCAACGCGATGGAGAGCATCAGCGCCGCGAGTACCGGCCCCCGCTCCGAGCGCAGCCCCACGCCACCCGACGTCGTCTCCGTCATGCCTTCGGCCCCATGGGCCGCAGCCTATTCAACCGGTGGTTCGCTCAGGTCAAGCGACCTGGACGGATCGCTTGGCCAGCCCCAGGAAGAACCCGTCGATCACCTGAGCCGGTGGGGCCCCCGGGTCGGCGGCGGCGCCCAGGGTGACGAAGAGCGGGGCGAAGTGCTCGACCGTCGGATGGGCGTACGGCATGCCCGGCGCCCGGGTGCGGAACGCCGCGAGCTCGTCCACGTCACCGCGAGCGAATGCGTCCGCGGCCCATGCGTCGAAGTCCGCCGACCAGCCCGGCGCGGCGGCGTCCACCCGGAAGTCGCGCAGGAACGGCAGTCCGTGGGTGAGAAAGCCGGACCCGATGACGAGCACCCCCTCCTCGCGCAGCGGGCGCAACCGGTGGCCCAGCTCCATCAGCCGGGCCGGGTCCATCGTCGGCATCGACACCTGCAGCACCGGGACGTCAGCGCCGGGGTACATCACCTTCAGCGGCACCCAGGCCCCGTGGTCCAGGCCGCGGCTCGGGTGCGCGTGCACCGGCTCGTCGTCCGGCATCATCGCGGCGACCCGCCGGGCCAGCGCGGTCGCCTCCGGGGTCCGGTAGGTCATCCGGTAGTACTTGGCGTCGAAGCCGCCGAAGTCGTAGACCAGCGGCGTCCCGGCGGCCGGTGCGCTCAGGGTCAGCGGCGCCGACTCCCAGTGCGCCGACACGATGAGGATCCCGGTGGGCCGCGGCAGGGCGCCGGCCCAAGAGGCAAGCTGGGCGGTCCACAGCGCGTCGTCCAGCAACGGGGGCGCGCCGTGCCCCAGATACAGCGCCGGCATCGGCTGACTCATGCTCGCCTCCTCGTCGCGGTCCACCGTAGGTGCATATACTTGAATCGTCAAGTAATAGTACGCTACGCTGGTCGCCATGACGCAACCCCGGTGGCTCACCGACGACCAGCAGCGGGCCTGGCGCAAGCTTGCCGCGCTCATGACGCTGCTGCCGTCGGCGCTGGATGCTCAGTTGCAGCGGGACGCCCAGCTCACTCACTTCGGGTACTGGACGCTGGCCATGCTGTCCGAGGCCCCTGACCACAAGCTGCGGATGAGCGAGCTGGCGGCCCGCAGCAGCGCCTCGCAGTCACGCATCTCCCACGCCGTGGCCAAGTTGGAGGAGCGTGGCTGGGTGCGCCGCGACCCCTGCCCGGAGGACCGGCGCGGCTTCGTCGCCGTGCTCACCGACGCCGGTTACGCCAAGCTCGTGGAGACCGCGCCGGGGCACGTCGACAGGGTGCGCGATCTGGTGGTCGACGCCCTGACCGACGCCCAGCTCGTGGAGCTCGAGCGGGCCTGCGACGCCATGCTCGAGCGGTTCGACGTGGACCCGGCGGCCGTGCCGGACGCCCTGCCGCGCCCGGCCGTCCAGGCCTGACCCGGCTCCATCCGCGTACCGCCTCCTCACCGTCCGCTCAGGCATCGGCGAGCAGGCTGAAGACGCTCTCCTCCTCCTGCGCGTTGTGCAGCCGCAGGACGCCGTAGAGCCCGTACAGCACCCGGCGCAGCTCCAGCACGTCCTCCGGCTCCGGCTGGGCGACCCCGAGCTCGTCCAGCAGCCGGCGCAGCCGCGCCACCTGGTGGTCGATCTCCGCGTGGGTGCGGCTGAACGAGCCCACCGGGTCCGGCCCGCCGAGCACCCTGGCCATCAGCGGCACCAGCTCGGCCTCCTCGGCGTGCTCGTGCGGCAGCAGCTCGGCGTCCAGCCTGGCCATCAGAGCATGCACCGGCGCGAGGTCGCCGTCCCTGCGGTCGAGCGAGTCGGCGACGTCCCGCAGCTGCTCCACGATCGGCCGGGTGGCCAGGTGCTCAGCCTGCAGCCGGGCGGCCAGCTCCGCGTCGGCCACCGCCATCCGTACCGTGTGCCGCTGCCCCGGCAGCACCGCGCGCAGCGCGCTGAGGATCGCCAGCACGTCGATGACCTCCTGCAGCAGCGCCCCGGCGGCCGGCGGTAGGTGGCCCAGCGCCGCCACGACCATGGCCACGAGGGACAGCCCCATGCCCAGCAGCACGCTCTCCAGCGCGATCCGGCGGCAGCGGCGCGCGATCAGGATCGCGTCGGCCAGCCCGTCGATGCGGTCGACGGTGAGGACGACGTCGGCGGCCTCGGACGATGCCGTCGCCCCCCGCGCCGCCAGCGCCACGCCCACGTCGGCGGCGGCCAGCGCCGGGGCGTCGTTGACGCCGTCCCCCACCATGATCGTCGGCCCGTGCTCGCGCTCGGCCATGACGACGGCGAGCTTGTCCGCGGGGTCCCGGTCGGCCTGGACGGCGTCCACGCCCACCATCCGGCCGACCGACTCCGCCACGTCCGCGCGGTCGCCGGTGACGAGCACCGTGCGGGTGATCCCCGCCTGCCGCAGCGCCCGGACCATCCGCGGGGCGTCGCCTCGGATCGGGTCCTCGAGCAGAAACGCTCCCGCCGGCTGCCCATCGAGCGCGGCGAACACCGTGAGCGAGCCGTCCAGCGCGGCCCGGCGCCGAACCTGGCGGGCCCAGCCGGGCAGCTCCCCCGGCAGCGCCCAGCTCACCTTGCCCAGGCGCACCCGGCGGCCGTCGACGACGCCCTCGATGCCGTAGCCGGCCCGCTCGACCACCTGCTCCGGCAGCACGAGAGGCAGCTCCCGCGCGCCGGCCGCGGCGACGATGGCCCCGGCCAGCAGGTGCGGTGAGACCTGGTCGAGCGAGGCCGCCACCCGGAGCAGCTCAGCCGCCGGGGTCGCCGCGTCGGGCGCCACCACCTCGACGACGACCGGCTGCCCGCGGGTCAGCGTCCCGGTCTTGTCGAACAGCAACACCCGCCCGGCGGCCAGCCGCTCGAGTGCGCCGCCGCCCTTGACCACTACCCCGACCCGGGCGGCCTGGGACAGCCCGGACATGATCGCGATCGGGGCCGCGAGCAGCAGCGGGCACGGCGTCGCGACGACGAGGACGGCGACCGCTCGGACCGGGTCCCCCGTGGCCAGCCAGGCGGCCCCGGCGAGCAGCAGGGTGAACGGCACGAAAGCGACCGCGAACCGGTCGGCCGTGCGCACGAACGGCGCCGAGGAGGCCTGGGCCTGCTCGACCAGCCGCACGATGTGGGCGTAGGTCGAGTCGGCGGCCACCGCGGTGGCCACCAGGGTGACCGGCGGCCCGGCATTGACCGCACCGCTGCGGACCTCCTCGCCCGGCTCGCGCTCCACCGGGAGCGACTCGCCGGTGAGCATCGACTCGTCGAGCACGCCCCGCTGTTGTAGCCGGCCGTCCACCGAGACGACCTCGCCGGGGCCGACGACGACCTGGTCCCCCCTGACGACGTCCTCGACGGGGACCTCGGTGATGGTCCCGTCCCGCAACCGCCGCGCCGTGCGCGGCGCCCGCTCCACCAGCAGGCTGAGGTCGCGGCGGGCTCTGGCCTCGGCCCTGGCCTCCAGCAGCCGTCCACTCGCCAGCATCACGGTGATCACCGCACCGGCGAACGGCTCCCCCACGGCCAGCGCACCGGCCAGCGCCAAGACGGCGATCAGGTCGACGCCGAGCTGGTGGCGCCACAGGCTGGCCAGCATCCACCCCGTCGAGACGACCAGCCCGAGCGCGGTGTCGGCCGCCCAGCACGCGTCGCCCAGCCGGGCCGCCCCGACGGCGTGCGCCAGCGCTCCCGCGGCCAGCATCAGCAGCGAGAGCGCGAACAGCAGCATTTCGAAGTGGCTGCGCAGCCGCTTCACACCGTCCACCCTGCCGCCTGGGCCGGGCGCGGGTGATGAGCCGAAGGTCCTTCCGGAGCCGCTTGCTCAGCGCAGCAGGGGCTCGTCGCCGACGCTCCGGCGGACCAGCTCGCCGATGCGACGCGCTCGCGACGGCTCCCGCTTGGCTCTGGCCACCCACCAGAGCACCATGGCGGCCAGTCCGTCCGTTGCCTTCGTCCAGTGCGGGCCCGCGCGGCGAGGGGGTGGACTACCCCTCGGTGTCCATCCGCTCGACCGCCTCGACCACGGTCTTCAGCAGGGCCCGCTGCTCGGCGGTCAGCGCAGGCAGCCGGTCCATCAGCGCCTGCCCGCGGGCCTTCCGCAGCTCGACCACCATCGAGCGCCCGGCCTCGGTGATCTCGACGAACGCGGACCGGCGGTCCTCGGGGTCGGTCCGCCGCTTGATCAGCTTCTCCTTCTCCAAGGTGGCCACGATCCGCGACAGCGTGGCCGGTGTGACGCCCTCTCGGACCGCCAGGTCACCGAGCCGGATCGGTCCGACGTCCATGATCGAGGCCAGCGCCGAGAGCACCCCCGGCCCGAACGGGGCCGGCTGGTTGCGGCGCGTCCAGCGCACCCAGCGGCCGATGGCAGTGTCCAGCCGGGCCGCCGTCTCCAGGTCCACCTTCCTGGTCGGCAGCCGTCGGCCACTTGAGGTGCTCATGAGGCACTCCCTGCCAGTGCTGTCGAGGAACCAGTGGAGAGCGCTTCCTCGTACACGAAACGCCCCCCCGCCAACCATGACGCTATCGCGGCGATGACCATCATCAGCGCCGCCACGGCGAAGACCACGACGAGTCCGTGGTGCAGCGGCTCGCCGACGAGCTGCGGGAAGAACCGGGTCCCGGTCAGCGTCGCGACGTCCTGGTGCGGCAGTGTGTCGAGGACGCCGAACGGCTGCAGCAGCGTCCGCATCGGGTTGTAGCCGAGGAAGGCCGCGAACAGGCTGCCCACGGGCGACAGCCCGGAGACATGGTCGGCCACGGTGGACGGGACGCCCTGGGCCGTCAGCCCGGTCCGCAGCGCCTCGGGCAGCGCCGACGCCAGCCCGACGATCATCACCGAGAAGAAGATCCCGATCGACAGCGCCGAGCCGGAGTTGAAGAACGTGCCCCGCATGCCGGACGCGGCACCTCGCTTGCTCGCCGGCACGCTGCTCATGATCGCGCTGGCGTTGGGCGAGGAGAACAGCCCGGAGCCGATCCCGTTCAAGGCGATGAGCAGGGCGAAGGACCAGTAGGGGAAGTCCACCGGCAGCAGGGCCAGCCCGAGGAACGACACGGCCACCACCAGCAGCCCGAGGACGGCGAACGGGCGCGCGCCGTAGCGGTCGGACAGCCACCCGGACGCCGGCCCGGCGAGCAGGAACCCCGCCGACAGCGGGAGCAGGTAGATGCCGGCCCACAGCGGGGTGCTGGAGTAGTCGTAGCCGTGCAGCGGCAGCCAGGCCCCCTGCAGCCAGATGATTAGCATGAACTGCAGGCCGCCGCGGCCCATGCTGGCCAGCAGCCCGGCCAAGTTGCCCAGCCCGAAGGCCCGGATCCGGAACAGCCCCATGTGGAACATCGGCTCGGCGGTGTGGGTCTCGATGATCCCGAACGCCACGATGAGTGCCACGCCCCCGATCAGCCCGCTCAGCACCCACGGGCTGGTCCAGCCCATGGTGTGGCCGCCGTAGGGCTGGATGCCGTAGGTGATCGCGGCCAGCAGCACGCTCAGCCCGACCGCGAAGGTGAGGTTGCCCGGCCAGTCCAGCTGGCCGCGACGGCGCCGTCCGGTGTCGTGCAGCGACCGGTAGGACCAGACCGTGCCGAACAGCCCGACCGGCACGCTGACCCAGAAGACCGCCCGCCAGTCCCACTCGGACAGCACCCCCCCGATGACCAGCCCCAGGAATGAACCGGCGATGGCCGCTATCTGGTTGATTCCGAGGGCGAAGCCCCGCTGGGTGGCCGGGAACGCGTCGGTGATGATCGCGGTGGCATTGGCGAACAGCATGGCCCCACCGATCCCCTGGACCACCCGCCAGCCGATCAGCCACAGCCCGCCGGCACCGGCGTGGAACGGGTTGACCGACAGTGCGATCGAGGCGACCGTGAGCACCACGAACCCGAGGTTGTAGATCCGCACCCGCCCGTACATGTCCCCGAGCCGGCCGAACGTGACGACGAACACCGCCGTGGCCAGCAGGTAGCCCATGAGCGTCCACAGCAGGAAACTCACGTTCCCGGCCCCGAGCGGGTCCAGGCCGATCCCACGGAAGATGGCCGGCAGGCTGATGATCACGATGGACGAGTTGATCGTGACCGCCAGCATGGCCATCGTCGTGTTGGACAGCGCGACCCACTTGTAGTGCGGGTGAGTCTGGTCGTATCGACCGCGATCGGTGGCGTGCTCGGCTGAGGTCACGGTCATGGGCAGAGGGTCTCCGACGACAGTTGTGAGGTTGGAAGTTGCTTAGGTTAGAGCAACTGTTGCCTGCCCCGCATTCCGGCCCGCCGTGCGCGAGGTGGCATGCTGGCAGCCACCTGATGCGGGAGGTCGGACTGATGGATGTCGACGTCGTCCTGGGGGATGCCCGGGACCAGGTCATGTCGGAGTCGTACGCGGCGCTCGAGCGCTCGCACCCGGTCCACTACGAGGCGTTCGGCGAGGAGACCACGCGCCGCTGCCTGGCCAGCCTGTTCGAGCTCGTGGTCGCCGGGATCCACGACCGCGAGCTGGCCAGCATCGTGCGCTACTCCGAGAAGGTGGCCACCGAGCGGTTCGAGGCCGGCTTCGACATCGGTGAGGTGCAGACCGCCTACAACGCGCTGGAGGAGGCCATGTGGCGACACCTCATCCAGGTCGTGCCTCAGGCGGAGCTGGCCGAGGCGATCGGCCTGCTCAGCACCGTGCTGGGCGCCGGCAAGGACGCCCTGGCCCGGACCTATGTGTCCCTGGCCAGCCAACGCCACGTGCCGTCGCTGGACCTCTCGGCGCTGTTCGAGGGCACCGTCTCCTAGCGGACGCCGTCCCTACAGCCAGTCCTTGCGCCGGAAGGTGACGTACAGGCCGACGGACATCCCCACGATGACCAGGCTGGAGACGATGAAGCCGCTCTGGTGAGCGAACCCCGGGTAGGGCAGGTTCTGCCCGTAGAACCCGGTGATCGCCGTGGGCACCGCGATGATCGCCGCCCAGCTGGTGACCTTCTTGGTGATGACGTTGAGCCGGTTCCCCTGGATGGTCAGGTTGGTCTCCAGGATCGTGGTGACCATGTCCCGCAGCGACTCCGTCCACTCGGTCGCCCGCAGCACGTGGTCGTAGACGTCCTGGAAGTACGGGACCATCGACTCGCTGATCACCTTGAGGTCGCGCCGCATCAGCGAGTTGACCACCTCGCGCATCGGCAGCACCACCCGGCGCAGGGTGACCAGGCTCTTGCGCAGCTCGAAACTGCGCCGCTGCACGTCGGTGGAGCGCGACTCATCGTCGAACAGCAGGTCCTCGAGCTTCTCGATCTCCTCGTCCAGGCTCTGCACGGCCTCGAAGTGGCCGTCGACGACGTGGTCCAGCAGACCGTGCAGCAGGTACCCGACGCCATGGACGGCCAAGTCCGGGGACTGGTCCCAGTGCTCGACCACGCCCTCCATGTCGAACGACGGGTCCTTGCGCACGGTGACCAGTGCGCGGGGGGTGATGAACGCCGACAGCTCGGACAGCGCCAGCCGCCCGGTCACCCGATCCAGCCGCACCGCGTAGACGTTGAGAAAGTCGTGGTTGGCGTAGCGGTCCAGCTTGGGCCGCTGCAGGGTGGACACCGCGTCGGCCACGGCCAGGTCGTGCAGGTCGAGCTCGTCGGCCACCAGGGTGACGATGGCATCGCCCGGCGCGCACAGGTCGACCCACACCACCGTGTCCGGCTCGGCGAGGTACTCGCTGATCTGCTCGACCGGGAAGTCCTCCCCAACCAGCGTCCCGCGCCGGTACAGCCGCGTCCGCGTTTCCGGAGTCCCCTGCTCACCCGCCACCGCGCCAGGCTAGTTGCTTGAAGGGTCCCTTCTGTGCGCCTGGTCGCACAAACCGCACCTTCATGGACGACGGCACGCCTGTCGTCGCCCGGGCGTCAAGGGAGGGACACTGCGGCCATGTACACAGAAGGGACCCTTCGGGCCGGGGTTGGGGGTGAGGTGCCGCAGCGGCTGGCGGAGCACCTGGCCGACTGGATCGGCCAGTGGCCGCCGACCGGCCCCCTCACGATCGTCGGCAACCCGCGTAACGGCGCGCCCGGCTGGGACGGCCGGCCGCACCCGGTCACCGGCGTGCAGGACCCGCAGGGGCGGGCGGTCGTGGGCGTCCCTCCGCAGTTCGCCGAACCGACGGCCGCGGCGCTCGCCGACGGCCGCCTCACCAGCCTGGACGACGTGCGCCGGACGCTGCCCGACCTGCTCGGCCGGCCGGGTCACGTCGTCTACCACGGGGTCTTCCGCTGGACGACCGTGCCGGCCCCCCTCTCTGACGCAGGCGCCTGGGCCGACGTCGACGACCCACGCGTGCCGGAGTGGCTGCGCCCGTTCGGCGGGCAGGTGCTGATGGCCCTCGACGACGATGGCCGCTACCTGGCCGGGGTCGGCATCAAGCGGCACGACCCGGCCGGGCACGAGCTGGCCGTGGTCACCGAGCCGCGCGGCCGTGGCCGGGGACTGGCCCGCCGGCTGGTTGCGCAGGCCGCCCGCCACGTGCTCGACCTCGGCGCCGTCCCGACCTACCTGCACGGCCCGGACAACCTGGCCTCGGCCCGGGTCGCCGACGCATCTGGCTTCCCCGACCGCGGCTGGCGGGTCCTCGGGCTCAGCGAGTACCCGGTCCTGGACGCCGACTGACCCAACACCGCCCGCCCAGCCCCGCAGGAAGGGTCCCTTCTGCGGGTGGAGGGGTTGCGGACGGGGAGGGGCTATCGGGTGCGATCGAACGGAGGGCGCTCGTCCAGCCGGATGGACAGCCGGCCGGCC
>DATCDE010000222.1 GCA_036510875.1 Actinomycetes bacterium | reverse complement strand
CGGTGTTCCGCCCCATGAGGGCGTCGGCGGCGAGCCGCAACCAGCCCAGGATCGCCATCGTCGGGGGCGGCCTGGCCGGGCTGCGGGCCGCCCACGTGCTCTGGACGAAGTTTGGCTGGACGTCGACGGTCTACGAGGCCGGCGCGGACGTCGGGGGACGCTGCGAGACCCAGCGCGGGTACTGGGCCAACGGGATGGTCGCCGAAATGCACGGCGAGTACATCTCGTCCCAGCACACCGCGATGCTCGACCTGGTGAAGGACCTCAACCTGAAGCTCGACGACACCCGCGCGTACGCACCCGGCACCGTCGACACCTACTGGGTGAACGGAGCCCGGTACTCGCAGGCCCAGCTCGACGCCGCCTGGCAGGCGTGGGGGTGGTCACTGTTCAACAACGGGATCAAGGCGGCCCCCTGGCCGCAGAGCTACAACACCTTCACCGCCACGGGGTACGCGTGGGACCACCGGAACGTCCCGCAGTGGATCGACCGGCACCTTCCCGGCGGCACCAGCGGTGACTTCGGGGCAATGTGCCTGCAGAACGTGATCGACGAGTACGGAGGCGACCCGGCTGACCAGTCCGCCCTCAACCTGTCGCTGATCCTCGGGTACTACGACAGCGCGAACGGCCGCGGCCTGCAGCCGAAGGCCGAGCCGTATCTGGCCGGCACCGACGAACGCTGGCACGTCACCGGGGGCAACGACCAGGTCGTGCGCGGGATGGTCGCCCAGCTGCCCGCAGACACGATCCAGACGGGTCAGGCGCTGGTCGCGCTGACAGCCAACATCGACGGCACGTACGCGCTGACCCTGCAGAAGCGGGGCCGCAACGAAGCAGCTGATCGCCGACAGTGTGATCCTCGCGCTTCCGTTTAGGACCCTTCGGAACGTGGACCTCACCAGGGCCGGCCTGTCTCCGCTGAAGATGACTGCCATCAGGACCCTGGGCATGGGGACGAACGGCAAGGTCATGCTGCAGATCAACGGAGAAGCCTTGGGTCACGGACGGCTTCACGGGGACGACGTACCAGGACCACGGGTTCATCAGCTCTGGGTGGCAGATGGCGCAAGGCCCCGCAAGCGGCGGGTACACGGGACCCGTGTCGCTGTGAACGGCCTTCCCCGGCGGCACCGACCCGCAGCAGATCATCAGCAGCTACGGACTGAAGGACGACTCGGGAGCTCCACCGGCGCGCCTCGTACGCGACCTGCTGCGGCAGCTGGAGCCCGTGCTGCCGGGCGTGACCGACGCCTACAGCGGGGCGGCGTGGTACGACTTCGCCCTCCTCGACCCGTTCATCGGTGGCGGCTACTCCTACTGGCGGGTGGGCCAGTACACGGGGTTCTCCGGCTACGAAGGAGTGCCGGAGGGCCGAATCCACTTCGCCGGCGAACACACGACCCAGGACTTCCAGGGGTTCATGGAGGGTGCGGTGCTCAGCGGCGAGCGGGCCGCGTCCGAAGTGCACTCGAACGGCTGACCCACCCGACCCGGCTCGCGGCGCGTCCTGCCTGGGGAAACCACCCCCGATGGATGAGGCGACGGACGCAGGTCCCCGGTGAGATGGTGCGCGTGGCCAACGCACCGGGTCCACGGCATGGTGAGCGTCGGCTGCCGATGGCGCTCGCGGTCCTGGCCGCCGCGGGCCTGTACCTGTTCGTCCCCGCGCAGTTCCGCATCTGGGGGGCCTTTCAGATCGGCTACCCCGCGTTCCTGATGGTGCTCCTCGCCATCCTCATCGTCGGCGACCCAGGACGGATCGACCAGGACAGTCGCTGGCTGCGCGTCACCACCGGCGTCATGGTGGCCATCATCACCCTGGGCACCGCCGTAAGCGCCGTCCGGCTGGTGCTCGGCATCCTGCGAAAGGCGACATTCGCCAACCCGGGAGAGCTGTTGACCATCGGGGTGATCGTCTGGGCTACCAACATCATCGCGTTCGCGCTGTGGTACTGGCTGCTCGACGCCGGCGGCCCCGCGGCGCGGGCGAACGGGCGCACCGACGTGCGGTCGGCATTCCGGTTCCCGGAGCAGGACATCCCCGAGCTGGCCGACTTCGGCTGGTACCCGCAGTTCGTCGACTACCTGGCGCTGTCCTTCAACACGTCCACCGCTTTCAGCCCGGCCGACGTCTCCGCGATCCGGCACGGTCGAAGCTGTGGCTGATCGCCCAGGCCGCGGTGTCGCTCACGCTGGTGATCCTCGTGGTCGCTCGCGCCGTCAACGTCTTGTGAACTGAGGGTTCCCGGTGGATCCTGCCTCGCTGCTCACCCTGGCTCTGCTGGCGCTCTTCCTCGCCGTCCAGCCGTGGTCCGTGCTCGCAGCGGTGCTGCTGGTGACGCGCGCGGAGGGCTGACGAAGGAGCTCGCCTTCGTCGGTGGCTGGGTCGCCGCCCTCGCCGTGGTCGCCGTGGCCACCGTGCTGCTGTACCCGAGCGTGCCCAAGACCTCGACGGCCAGCCAGACCCACGCGGCCGTGGAGCTGGTCGCCGGGCTGTTCCTGGCCGGCTGGCTGCTGAGGCGCTGGCGCCACCCCAAGGACGCCGGGACCGACAGCCAGCCGTCGTGGATGGCCAGGCTGGACACCATGCCACCGCTGTTGACCTTCGGCCTGGGCGCGTTCCTGCCGACGTACGCGGTCGTCGTCGCCGCCGTCTCCCAGATGCTGACCAGCGGGCTGACGCAGGCGAGCCTGCTGGTCGCCGCGCTCGCGTGGGTGCTCCTCGCGTCGGCCGGCGTCGCGGCGCCACTGCTGGTGCTCGTGATCGACCGTGACCACGCGCCCGAGACCTACCAGCGCTGGCGGGCGTGGATCACCGTACACAGCCGGGCCGTCCTGTACGGGGTGGGCGGCTTCGTGTCCCTCGCGCTGGTCATCAAGGGCGTGGTCGGGCTGTTGAGCTGACCCGCGGTCAGCGGACCCGCTTGCCGTCCTCCAGGTACAGCAGGCGGCGAGGCTTCTTGGTGGCCTTGGTGGCGGCCTTGACCCGGCGCCGGACCGGACCGCTGAGCAGCGACAGGGCCTCGCCGACGGGGACCAGCCGGTGCTCGGAGATCTCCTCGGCCTGCAGGACGACGCCGTCCAGGATGTCGTCGTCCAGCCGGCCGCAGTCGAAGAGGAACCGGATGCCTCCGGGGCGGTCCGGCCGGGGTCGCAGGAAGTCCACGCACACCAGCCGGCCGTGCTCGACGACCAGGCCGGTCTCCTCGCGGGTCTCCCGCCGGCAGGCCTCCCAGGGCGTCTCCCCGTCCGCCTCGACGATGCCGCCAGGGATCGTCCAGCCCCCCTTGTAGGTGGGGTTGAGGATCAGCAGTCGTCCCCTGCGATCCCAGATCATCGCGCCGGCTGAGGCCGGGACCCTCGGCAGGATGCCCTCGTCAGCGACGGACTCGCGCCTTCCGCCTGAGCCCACACCCACGTGAATCCCCCATACGTGCCCGCCGAGCGAAGATGACCGCAGGCTACCGGTGGCCACCCTGTCCGCGAGTGACGCCCAGCGCGCGCCCCGAGGCGTCAGCGAGCGAGCCGCGGGTGCCGTGCACGAGCAGCGCGTCGTCGGACGGCGGCACGACGGTCGCGGACTGGACCCCGGCCGCGTGCAGCAGGTGCCCGCTGCCCGTCACGACAGTCAGGCCGGATCCGTGCGCCGACTCCGCAGCGTCCGACCGGGAGGCCGACACAGAGCCGACCACGGCGGCGGAGGCCTGCGACGACTCGTGGACGCGGTAGCCGATGCCTGCGGCGACGCAGACGACCGCCAAGGTCACCGTGCCCGCCAGGATCCACGCGACGGTGCGGCGGGCGGGACGTGGCGTCACGGACGGAATCGTCGGGGTCGAAGGGGCGGTGACCGGGCGGGTGTCGATCGGGCTGTGGGTCGTGGTGCTGGCCATGAGGGGCTCCTCTCGGGTGGCCACCGGTCGGCGGCGCACCCCAGACGTTGGCCACTCCTCCTGGCAACGCCCTGGAACGCCACAGGCGAGAACTCCCGGTACGGCTGCAAGTGGCCCGCAGCGACGCAATCTGGGGAGTTCTCCCCTGACGGGCGCACAGGGAGGCTTCCTACCGTCGACTGCCATGGAGATCTGGGCTCTGGGGACGCTCGAGGTCAGCCACGACGGCCACTCGGTCGACGTTCGTGGCCCCCTCCCACGTCGGCTGCTGACCTTGCTGGCACTCGCTCCCGGCCGCGAGGTCAGCGCCGACCGGCTCGTCGACGGGCTGTGGGGCGAGGCCCCCCCAGCGGCAGCCGCGGCCACCCTCCAGTCTCACGTGGCACGGCTTCGCCGTGACCTGCCTGTGCCCGATCTCGTGCGGACCGGCCGGCACGGGTACGTGCTCGACGTCGCCGCGGACAGCGTGGACACGCACGTGTTCGAGCGCGAGGTCGCCCTCGGCCGCAAGGCGCTCGCCGAGGGCCGCGCCGACGAGGCGAGCACCCTGCTGACCGAGGCGCTGCGGCTGTGGCGAGGGACGCCCTACACCGAGTTCCCCGACTGCGAGCTGCTGGAAGCCGAGGCCCAGCGGCTCGGCGCGCTGCGCCTGGACGGCCTGGAGAGTCGCCTCGCGGCCGACCTGCGCAGACCCGGCTGCGCCCCGCCGGTGGCGGAGCTCGAGGCTTTGGTGCGCTGGCATCCCAAGAGGGAGTCGTTCTGGGCGCTGCTCATGGCGGCCCTGTACCGCACCGGGCGCCAGGCGGACGCCCTGGCGTCCTACCAGCGCGCCCGGACGACGCTGGCTGAGGAGCTCGGGGTCGACCCCGGCCCCGCGCTGCAGGAGCTCGAGCGGCTGATCCTCGCGCAGGACCCCTCGCTGGAGATCTCCGGCATGTCGACTCTGTTGCAGACAGGCAACGACGGCCGCTCCTATGCTGACCGGGTGGCGCTCGTGGAGAGGGCCTCGCTTCTCGAGGCACTCACGGAACTGCACGACGAGACGCTCGCCGGATCCGGGCGGCTCGTACTCGTGCACGGCGAGGCCGGCGTCGGGAAGACCGCGCTGGTGCGCGAGTGGAGCGCGCGGGCAGCCACCCGACCGCGAGTGCTCTGGGGCGCGTGTGACCCGCTCTCTTCACCCCGACCGCTCGGTCCGCTCGTCGACGTCGCGCCGTCGCTCGACCCTCGAGTCGGCGACTTGCTGCGCTCCAGCGAGCGCGACGGGCTGTTCGAGGCAACGCTCGCCGCCCTGGAGGACGCCGGCCCGGCCGTGCTGGTGATCGAGGACCTGCACTGGGCCGACATGTCCACCCTGGACCTCGTCCGCTTCCTGGCCCGCCGCGTCGGCGACACCCACCTGTTGATCGTGGCGACCTTCCGCGACGACCAGCTGCAGAGCGCCGACGCGCTATGGGTCATGGTCGGCGATGTCGCTCCGCAGCCCGACGCACGCCGTCTTGCGGTCCCACCGTTGTCGCGGGAGGCGGTCGCCGACCTCGCGAGAGGCTCCGGCGTCGACGCGGAGGCCCTGTACGCCGAGACCGGCGGCAACGCGTTCTTCGTCACTGAGGTGATCGCGTCCGGCGGCGAACACCTGCCCCCGACGGTGCAGGACGCCGTACTCGCCCGGGTGCAGCGGCTGTCGCCGCGCGCCCGGCTGGCCCTGGAGTCGGCGGCGGTCATCGGCTCGCGCCTCGAGCCCTCACTCATCCATGCGATGCCCGACGTCGGTCCCGAGTCCGTGGACGAGTGCGTCAGCGCGGGCATGCTCCGCTTCGATGCGCCGACATACGCGTTCCGGCACGAGCTGGTCCGGCAGGCCGTGCTCTCGGGCATCACACCGGGACGGCTCGGAGCGCTGCACTGGCAGGTGCTCGACCGGCTGCGCTCGCTTCCCATGTCACCCCGCCCCTACGCGCGTCTGGCTGAGCACGCCGAGACGGCCGGCGATCCGCAGGCGATCCTCGAGTTCGCGATCGCGGCCGGCGACTCCGCGGCCAGCCTCGGGTCGCACCGCGAGGCCGCCTACCAGTACGGACGGGCCATGCCCTACACCGGCCTCCTGGGGGTCGACGCACGCATCGACCTGCTGTCCAAGCGGGCGCAGGAGTGCCAGACCTCCGATGACCACGACCACGCGATCGAGGCATGGGACCAGTCGCTCGAGCTGCTGCGCCCTGCGGGCAGGGACCTCGAGGTCGTCGACGCCCTGCTCGGCCTCGACGAGTCGTACTACACCATCGGCGACAACAGCCACGGCAGCGCATTCATCGACGAGGCGCTCGCCGTGCTGGAGGGGACGCCGCCCACCCGGCAGCTGGCGATGGCGCTCGCCCGGCGGGCCTCGCACCATCTGCGCGCATCGGAGGTGCCGCCGGCCCTGCCTTGGGCCGAGCGCGGCCTGGCCATGGGTGAGGAGGTCGGGGACTACGAGGTCGTCGCACGGGCGACGACCAACATCGGTCTCATCCACTTCCTCCGAGGCGACCACAGCGGCGGGCTGGAGCAGATGAAGGAGGGGCTGCGCATCGCCTTGGAGCACGACCTGGAGGACTGCGCCTCCCGGATCTTCCAGAGCGTGGCAGCGCTGACGTGGTACGACTTCGAGCTCGCCGAGGCGCTCGCCCTGCTGCAGGAGGCTGAGCGCTACACCGCCGAACGTGACCTGCACGGCCACCTGCTGTGCGTCCTGGCCACCGAGATCACCATGAAGCTCGACCTCGGCCGCTGGGACGAGGCGGTGGAGGAGGCGCACGACCTGCTGTACGTGCGCAACACCGGGCGGGCGAGCCGGATCGAGCCGCTGGTCGCCCTTGCCCTCATCGGTGCCCGTCGCGGCGACAGCGACGACGTCTGGCGCCACCTGGACGAGGCCCGCGACCACATCGCCAAGTCCCGGACGCTGGGCTACCAGGCGACCATCGCGTTGGCGCGCGGCGAGGTGCACCTGCTCGAGGGGGACGTCGAGGCGGTCCGGACGCATGTCCTCCCTTGGTACCTGGAGGCCCTCCGGCTGCAGGACGAGGAGTGGCTTCCTGACCTGGCGCTGCTCGTGTGGCGGTCGGGCCTGATCGACGCCCCACCTGACGGACTGCGGGAACCGGAGCTGCTGTCGATGGCCGGGCAGCACCGGGAGGCCGCCACCCTGTGGACGTCCTACGGAGCCCCGTACAAGGCAGCCTGGGCCCTGCTCGACAGCGACGACGAGGTCGACCTCCGAGAGGCCCGAGCCCGGTTCGCACAGCTCGGCGCGGCCGTGCTCGTCGAGCGATGCGACACCAAGCTGCGGTCGATCGGCGCACGGGTGCCGCGCGGAGCCCGAGCGAGCACTCGGGCCAACGTCGGTGGCCTCACCGACCGCGAGGTCGAGGTGCTCGACCTGCTCAACGAGGGCCTGCGCAACGCCGACATCGCCGCTCGGCTGCACCTGTCCGAGAAGACCGTTGGCCACCATGTCTCGTCGATCCTCACGAAGCTGGGTGTGTCGTCCCGGCTCGAGGCGGTGCGCCGGGCCCGCGACCTCGCCGCCGTCGGCTGACCTGCGCTCCCGGGATAGATAGGGATGCGGCGCCCACAACATGGGGATCGCTCCCGATGACCGTGGGTGACGCGTCTGGCTGACTGGTGGGAACGGACCAAGTCCCGGTCCCCGTGCACGAGGGAGAGACCGATGCCGCGCTACCTGGTCGAGCGTACGTTCCCTGACGGCCTGGAGATCCCGACGACGGACGACGGCGCGACAACGTGCCTCGGTGTCGTCGGCAACAACGCGAACGTTGGGGTGACCTGGGTCCACTCCTACGTCAGTGAGGACAAGCGCAAGACGTTCTGCATCTACGACGGGCCCGACCCCGACGCCATCCGCCGCGCGGCGACCAGCAACGGTCTCCCGGTCGACTCGATCTCGCCGGTCAGTGTGCTCGACCCGTACTTCTACCACTGACCTCGCCGGGCGCCTGCCGCATCCCCAACCGGCCAGACACGAGGCGCTCCCCGACCGAAGGAGTGGCTCTGCTCAGCCGATCGCCTCGTCCACGCGGGCGGTCGCCCCCTGGGCGGCCGCTCGCGTCGCCGCCACCAGCGCGGCTGCTTCGCTGAGAAGCGCAGCGCCCAGCGACGGGTCCGTCATCGATGCGACGTTGATGCGTACGTTGTACGCGGCTCCGCGGCAGGCGGCCTCGGCGAGCAGCGCGGCGACGCCGGAGTCGCTCACGGTGTTGGTGTTCCCCTTGGCCGCACAGGTGGCGGCCAGGCGGGCGACATCGTGGCAGGCCCGGGCCGTCTCGAGCGGGACCTGCGCGGCTTTGACCAGCGCCGCCTGGATCGCTTCCTCTCGCGCACCAGCGGACTCGCCGTCACCCGGACGCTTGTACGCCGCGCTCACCAAGGCGTAGGCGTCGGCGTCCTTCTGCACGAGCGCGCCCAGGCGATCGCCCAGGGCAGCCGCCTCGAGCGCCAGCGTCGTCATCTCCGCCTCGACTGCGGCGTACTTCTTGCGCCCGACCGTCAACCCGGCGACCAACTGCGCGAGCGCCGCCGCGAGCTGGCCGGCGAGCGCGCTCACGCTCCCCCCGCCCGGCACCGGTGCGCTGCCCGCGACACTCGCGACGAAGCCGCTCAGCGACTCGCCGCTCTGCGCCTCGCGAACCTTGCGCTCGAGGACCACGTCGGTGGTGAAGTCGGGCAGCCGGATGTGCCGGGCCGCCGCCTCGAAGAGCACCTTTTCCGGCACCAGGCCGACCAGCTCGCTCCTGGTGGGAGAGACTCCGCGCGCCTCCGCCTCGCTCCGTACGAAGTTGAAGACGCGTGACAGTGGGGTCTGGTCGGTGTCCACCAGGTTCATCGACACCTGCGCCTGCCCGTTGACCTCGAGCCCGAGCGCCTTGACATAGCGGAAACCGCCGCTCGACCCGCGCACCGCCTTCGCGACGTCCTTGGCGACCTGCAGGTTCTCGACGCCGCCAAGATAGACGTTGTACGCGACCAGGAACGGCCGAGCGCCGATGATGGTCGCGCCGGCCGTGGGGTGGACCGCGTTGGGGCCGAAGTCGGGGACCCGGTCCGCGTTGGTCCCGATCTCGGTGCGCGCCAGCTCGAACTCGCCACGGCGGACGTCGGCCAGGTTCTGCCGGTCCGGGCGGGTGGCGGCTCGCTCGTAGAGGAACACCGGGACACCGAGCTCGTGGCCGACCCGCTGGCCCAGCTCCCGGGCCAGCGCGATGCAGTCGTCCATCGTGGCGCCCTCGAGCGGGATGAACGGACACACGTCGGTGGCGCCGATCCGCGGATGCTCACCCTGGTGCGTGGTGAGGTCGATCAGCTCACGCGCCTTGGCGATGCCGTTGAAGGCCGCCTGCACCGCGACGGACGACGGAGCGACAAAGGTGACGACGGTCCGGTTGTGGCTCGGGTCGGACGACACGTCGAGGACGGTGACGTCAGCAACGCTGGCGATGGCGTCTCGAATGGCTGCGATGACCTCGGGGCGACGCCCCTCGGAGAAGTTGGGGACACACTCGACGAGTGGCACGTCGGCCACACTACAAGCCGGGCAGGGCATGGCGGTTCCGCGGTCGCCTTGGCAGCATGCCGCCATGCCGTTCTTCACCCCGTTGCCCGGGCCGAGCCGATCCTCCTGGCGCGCAACGACACCACGGACATCGCATGAGCGCGTCGACTCGCAGCGCCGGCGAGACGACGAAGCCGCCGTCGACACTGTTGGCACCCAGAGGTCGGGCGGCCCGGTGAGCGTGACCATCAGGTCCGTCCTCGAACGGCTTCGCAGGATCAAGGCTGATCGCTGCGACAGCAACGCCTCATGCCACACCCGGCGGACCAGCATGTGCCCGGCTGATGACGGACAGCCAGCGTTCCGCTTCCTGGGGAGTGCGCAGTCGCACCCAGCTGGCCTGCCGGTCGGCCGTGCTGGCGTCCTCGTAATAGCGGCGGTAGCCGTGGTGCTGGGTCCACGACCACAGGAGGATGTTCTGCCGCCTGTCGGGCCTGAGCAGTGACGTCCAGCTCTCCCGGTTGCCGTTCCACAGCTCACGCCGGAGCAGCACGCGACCCAGGGTTCGCCGGACGACGCGTGGGAAGACCACCCTCCTGGGGTAGTCCAGCCACACGTAGGTGTCCGGGTCGACCAGGTCGGCCACCCGGCTGCGGTAGTTGCCGTCGACGACCCATCCGCCCCGGGCGGCAGCATGCTCGTCACGTCCGCCCGGAACTCGTCCAACGGAGCCTCGGTCCGGCCGGCACGATGGCTGAGCGCGTCCAGCTCGACATGCGGCAGGTCCAGCCGGGTGGCCAGCCGTCGCGCCAGGCTGGTCTTGCCGGAGCCGCTGTTCCCCACGACGCAGATCCGGGTCTGCCCGCCATCGCGGCTTCCCCGGTCTGTCACAGGGACTGCAGGAAGCCGATCAACCCGGGGAAGTAGTGCTGCTGGTCGTCGAACTGGGAGAGGTGGCTGCCGTCGGGGCAGTGCAGGTAGGAGCCCCGGGGCAGCTGCTCGGACATCCACCGCATGTGCGCGGGGTCCATCGTGTCGTGGGTCGCGCCGATGACCAGCGTAGGCACGTCGATGTCCTTCAGGTCGCCCGAGCGGTCCCAGTCCTCGAGGGAGCCGCTCATCCCGGTCCCCGCATCGGCGCGAAGATCGCCGGGTTGATGTGGGCGAGCGACCGGACCACCGGGTCGGGCCACTCCCCCAGCGGCAGCCGGCAGACGTGCAGCGCGTAGTGGTGCTGCATGAGGAGCTCCTCGTACCGCGGGTCGTCGGTGGTGCCGTCAGCCTCGAACCGCTTGATCTCCGCCAGCACGTCCTGGTCCATGGCCGGCATGAGGACGTCGCTGGCCTACGCGTTGTAGAGGCGCGAGCTCGACATCATGTTGGAGATCACCAGGCCCTTGAGGTGCTCCCGGTGGTGGACGGCGTACTCCATGGCCAGCAGGCCGCCCCAGGACTGCCCGAGCAGCACGAAGTTGCTCGAGTCCAGGCCGAGCGCTCGCCGGACCTGCTCGACTTCGTCGACGAACCGGCCGAGGTCCCACAACGACGGGTCGTCCGGTTGGTCGCTGCGGAACGAGCCGAGCTGGTCGTAGTAGTAGTACTCGATCCCGGCCCCGGGGAACCAGACGTCGAAGCACTCGTAGAGCTCGTCGGTCGCCCCAGGACCCCCGTGCAGAAGCAGCACCTTGAGGTCGGGGTTGGTGCCCACCCGCTTCGTCCAGACCCGGAAGTCACCCGACGGCGTGCTGACCGGCACCATGCGCGA
>DATCDE010000221.1 GCA_036510875.1 Actinomycetes bacterium | reverse complement strand
TGCTGCTCGGGTGACAGCTCGACTCCTTCCGGTAGCGGGTCGGGCAACGGCGCTCGCCAGTACCGCTGATCGGGCAGGTCCGCGAAGCGTGGCGCGAAGCGGTAGTTCAAGAGCGCGAACACGCCGAAGACCATGTCGTTGCTGGCCGTCACCGTTCACTACCGTAGGTGGTGCTCTGGCCTCGGGGCAGCCAGACCTCGGCGGTGCCTGCGGTGGACGTGCGGGCGGGGGTGAAGCGTTCCTGCAGGTCGGTCAGGGTCTGCCGCGTGGGTTCGTCGGCGAGAGTTTCAGGGCCGGCTGTCGGTCGACCGATGACCAGGACGGCGTCGATGCGCACGCCGCGGTCCAGGGCTCCGGCGAGGTCGATGCGTGGCGGCGCGTTCAACACCCCGCCGCGTTCGGTGCCGATCTGGGTGTCCGGGCGCTGCGAGTCCTGGTAGCGCCACAGGTAGTAGGGGACCCACCCGGCTTCGTTGTTCATGTTGAGGGTGTCGCGGTCGGTCTCGGCGAAGCCCGTGATGCCGTCGTAGGGGTACATCCGGGCGGCCTGGTCCTGGGCGTCGTCGAGGTAGATGTCGAGCACGGTGCCCTGCTCCGGCAGGCACTCGGCGAGCTCGTCGACCTGCAGGGCCGCTGTGGAGTAGTTCTGCTGTGCAGGCAGTCGCACGGCCACCAGCACCAGGGCCACGGCCGTGGCGGCCGTCCCTGCGAGCAGCGGCATCACCGCTGTCCGGACGGTGGTGAGCCGGGTGCGGCCGAGCTCGCCGGCAACCCAGGCGGCGAGCAGCAGCGACGGGTATAGCGACAAGCGCATCCCGAGGAACCCCCCGGCCCCGTCCACGCCCTCCGGGGCGAGGACCGCCAAGACGGCCCCGGTGGCGGCGGCGACCAGGAGGCCGTCGGCGGGTCGGATCCGCCACCCACCTCGGAGCCGGGCCAGCACCGCGACCGCGGCCGCGGCGTATAGGGCGAGGGCGAAGAACCGGTATGCCGTGTATTCCGCGTGCACGGTCGACACGTCGGCCCGGGTCATGCCCACCACTCCCACGAAGCGGTCGGTGAGCGTCTCGGTCTGGGGTGCGCTGGCGCCGGGTGGGTTGGCGGCGGTGAACACCGCGGTGAGCACGAGAGCGGGGACGCCGGCCAGCAGCACCCTGCCGACGCCAGCAGCCCAGGCCGCGGGCTGCCCGGCCTGGCGGCGACCGAGGGCCGCGGTAACGGCGACCAGGACGCACACCCCGCCGGCGGCGACAGTGGGCACAAGGTGGGTCAGCCACGTCAGGGTTAGCAGGAGCCCGAGTCCCCACACGGGGGGCTTGTCCGGTCGTCGCAGCACCACCGCCACCGCGACGAGGCTGAGCACCACCGCGGCGGAGTAGTCCAGGAACCCCCAGGCCAGAGTGCGGTTCCAGGCGAAGGGCAGTAGAAGCGCCGCCCAGGGGGCGGCCGCACCGGTCGCACTGACCACCGAGCGTGCGGCCACGGCGAAGCCAACCAGGATCCCCGCCACGAGAACCTTCAGCGCCCAGCTCGCCGGGAGCACCTGCAGCAGAGCCAGCAGTGCCACCTCGGAGAGCAGGTTCGGTGGCAGCCCGGCCCGCCAGGTGATCACGTCGCCGAGCTCGCCCCGCAGTTGCATGCTGAGCGCGTTCGCGGCGGACAGGTGCAACCCACCGTCCTGCAGCACCACGCGCGGCAGCAGCAGGACCACCAGGACCGGGGCCAACGCCACCACCCAGAACACGACCTCGGATCCCACCCTGCGCGTCACAGGCTCGAACCTACGCAACGCGCTCGACAACGGATCCATCACCCCCCGGGACGAATCGGGCGTGATCGGATCGTGCCCTTCTGTTCACGGTCCGTTGCGGTCTAGTCGTGTCACAGTCCTTGCAGCGCTTGGCTTCTCGCGGATCTTTCACCCGATTCGCACCAAAACGGGAAGGCCTACCAAAGTGGGTTCTGGGCGCTATTTGGCAACCGGGGAACAATGAGACTTCGCACGTCCTTCTCTGCTGCGCTGAGCGCAGCTGCTCTCACCACATCAGTTCTCGCGACCGGGCCCGTGGCCTTGGCCGCCACGCCCACTCCGGCGCCACCGACCAGCCCGCAGCGGGCGCCTCAGCCCACCCCGACCAGCGCCTACACCCCGCCCGCGACGGCGAACACCACCGTCACCGGTGGGGTTCCTGCAGGTGTCGTCCCCGGCCGTCGGGGCCGCGGGCGCCGCGGAGTGTCTTGCCGTCCAGGGCGATGACCTGCATCTGGTGCGGGTCGGCGACGTGGTGCAGCGCGGCCCAGGCACCCAGGATGACGTCGAGCCCGTCGGCGTCCAGGCGTTGCAGGGTCCGTCGGATGGTGGATTCGGAGGGGACTTCGCCCAGTATTCCCAGCCTGCCCAATGTGTGGGGAGTGGCCGCCTGGGCCCACTCGGCGATCGCGACGAAGGATCCCCCTACGGGCGGCGTCAGAACTCTCCGTCGTCCTCGCCGTCGCGTGCCTTCGGGTCGCGCAGCGGCCGTAGCTCTGCGGGCGGCTGGGTGGTGAAGGCGTAGCGGCCCAGGCAGTTGAGGTGTGC
>DATCDE010000220.1 GCA_036510875.1 Actinomycetes bacterium | reverse complement strand
GCCGGCGACGCGCTGTCGGTGCACAGCCTGGCCGCTCTGCTGCTGCGTGCCGGTGCGGTGCGGGCCATGCAGCTGGACATCAACGTGGCCTGGATCTCGTTCATGTGGTACACGCCGGGGGCCAGCGTCACCAGTCCGGTCCCGCACAAGCTGGTGGCCTTCCAGCGCCCGGCCAGCCGGTACTTCACCGACACCAGCCGGGACTTCTTCGCGGTCTTCACCCGCTGAGCGCGTTTGACGAAGATGGAGGACGCCGCGGTCACCGGGCACCAGCCTGAGTCTCGCCAGCCTAGGTTCCATGGCGGGCTCCTGCTGGCTGTCCAGGGCCGACCGTGGATCATCTGGGCTGTCTCCCGCCTGGTCGCGCTCGCGGTCGGCCTGATCACCGCCGCCGCGCACCGGGGCAACGTGTTCTGGGACACCACCTACTACGCCCACTGGGTGTTCGGTGCCGTGCACGGCCAGGTCCCGTACGACGACTTCGCCTGGGAGTACCCGCCGGCCGCGTTGCCGGTGATGGGACTGTCCGGGCCCTATGCACCCAGCCTCGGTTCGGCAACACGGCTCTACCACGTCGTCTACGGGATCAGCTGGGTGGCCGTCGCGCTCGTTGTGGACGCGCTCGTGTTCCGCGCCCTGGTGAGGAGAGCAGAGGGCCCGACGGCCCCAGCGGTGACCCTGTGGCTGTGGGGACTCCCTTTGCTCGGGGCCTTGAGTTGGGCCCGCTTCGACCTGTATCCCGCGGCCGCTGCCCTCGCCGCGCTGCTCTTGGCCGGCCGCCGGCATCCTGCGGGCTCGGGAGTGGCAGCCGGGGTCGGGGCGGCGCTGAAGTTGTGGCCGGGGCTGCTTGCCCCGATCCAGCGCACCCGACGGGCCTCGGTCACCGCGACCGTGGCCGCGGCGACTGTGGTGCTTGCGGTCGCGGCCCTGACCTACCGGCTGACCGGGTCCATCGGCTTCACCGACGTGCTGGCCTACCAGTCCCGGCGCGGGCTGCAGATCGAGTCGGTGGCCGCGCTGCCGTTGCTGTGGGCGCAGCACCTGGGCATCTCCGGACTCCACACGCAGGTCGCCTTCGGGGCGGTGCAGTACGCGGCCGCACTCGTCGGGCCGGTGGTCCTTTGGTCCACCGTTCTACTGGTCTCCGGAGTCGCCCTCGTCTACCTGGCGCACTGGCGGCTGGCCCGCGTTGACGCCGGGCCGCGGGGCGTGGGCCTGTCCGCGATGGCGCTGATGCTGGTGATCTTGCTGACGGACAAGGTGCTCAGCCCGCAGTACCTGCTGTGGCTGATCGCTGTCCTGGCCGCGGTCTCCATCCTCGACCCGGCCACCTGGCGCCCCTTCGTGCCCTGGGTGCTCCTCGTCGCCGCGGCCACCCAGGTCGAGTTCCCCCTGCTCTACAGGGATCTGACCCACCGCAGCTGGCCCGGGCTGCTCGTCCTCACCGGACGGGACATCCTGCTCGCCGGACTGCTCGTCGCCGTCGTCCGGCTGCTCCTCCGAGAGCTGCGCGGCACCGCTGCGGGCCGAGACCCCGCCGCGACACGCGAGTCTCGATCGGATGTCTCGCCCGCGGCGGTCGAATCACCGCTTTGACTGTCGTCCGAGGAGTCCGGCGGCGGCCTTGTAGGCGAGCTCGGTGCGGGTGAGCACCTCGTCCCAGCCGAACCGCGGCGGCCTGGCGCGGTTGTTCACGGCGATCCGGCCGCGCAGCTCCGGGGAGCGGGCCAACCGGACGAGGCCATCGGCCAGGTCGGTGTCGGAGGCGGCCAGTAGACCCTCGACGCCGTTGGTGACGAACTCGCGGATCCCGCTGTTGGCCATGGCCAGGACCGGCAGGCCGGCGGTGCGGGCCTCCAGCGCCGCGATGCCAAACGACTCGAGGTTGGCTGGGGCGATGAACAGGTCGGCGCGGCGGTACACCTCCCGGATCTGCTCGCGGGTGTACCGCCCGGTCAGGCGCACCCAGTCCATCGCGTGCCGGTCGAGGTAGCGCTGCAGGGCGCGGCGCTCGGGGCCTTCCCCGATGACCAGGGCGCGCACCCGGACGTGGGAGGGCAGTTGTGCCCGGGCCCGGCGGAGCATGCGCAGCAGCGCGTGCGGGCGCTTGCGCTGGGCGAGCCGCATTACCGCGACGATGAGGACATCACCGGGGTCTCGGGGTAGCGGATCGACCTGCCAGGCTGTGGGGTCGATGCCGTTGGGCAGCACACGGACCTCGACGTCGGGGCCCACGATGCGCTGTAACGGGCCGGCGGCCACTTCGCTGACGGCGCTGAGGACGGCGGGCCACCGCGACCAACCGACGGGCCGGTCCAGCAACCGGAACACCGGGGTCAGGTAACCCCACAGTGAGTGCACGGTGACCACCATCGCCGTCCCGCTGCGCACCACCTCCGGGGCCACCGCGAAAGCAAACGGGGAGACGACGCCGGCGTGCACGTGCACCACGTCGTACCCGGACTGCTGCAAGAGCGCCCGCATCGCGCTGGCTGCCCGGGGGTGCACGGGAAGCTCGAAGGGCAGGTCGACGGTCAGCCGGTGCACCGGGACGCCGTCGATCCGGTCGAACTGGGCCCGGTCGTGCCTGGCCCGCGGGGTGGCGGTGACCACCGCAACGTCGTGGCCAGCGGCACGCTGCCGGGCGGCGAGGTCGTGGACCTGCAGCTCGATCCCGCCGAGGCGGGGCAGGTAGCAGTCGGTCACGTGGGCGATCCTTAGCAAGGCCCCTCCTCCGACACGCCGATACGGGCACCCTAGTCGGAGCGCGTCGCCCCGGCTCGACGAACATGGCGAGGTGGCGTTCACCCTGTTGTCCTTCCATGCGCATCCCGACGACGAGGCGCTGCTCACCGCCGGCACCCTGGCACGCGCCGCCGCCGAGGGGCACCGGGTCGTGCTGGTGGTCGCGACCGCGGGTGAGGCGGGCCTGGCTGCATCCGACGTCCGGGGAGGCCTGGGTGAGCGGCGCACCGCCGAGCTGGCCGCCTCCGCGCGAGTGTTGGGGGTGGCCCGGGTCGAGTGGCTCGGCTACGGCGACTCCGGGCTGGACGGCGACGGTGTCGGCGCCGCAGGACGGCCGTTCGCCCAGACTGACGTCGAGGCGGCAGCGGAGCGGCTGGCCGCGATCCTGCGCCAGGAGCGGGCGGACGTCTTGACCAGCTACGACTCCACCGGGGGCTACGGCCATCCCGACCACGTCGCGGTGCACCACGTCGGGGCCCGTGCCGCCGAGCTCGCCGGCACCCCCGTCGTGCTGGAGGCCACCGTGGACCGTGACCTGTTGCGCCGGGCGATCCGGCTGGCCGGGCTGGTCCACCGGTTCCCGCCGGAGTTCGACGCCCGACGGTTCGACACCGCCTACGCTGCCCGTTCGGCGTTGACGCACCGGGTCGATGTGCGTCGGTTCACCCCGGCCAAGCGGGCAGCGATGGCCGCGCACACCTCGCAGGCCAGCGCGGACTCCGGGGATCGCACGCTGGCCGCGTTCCTTCGGCTGCCCGGGCCGGTGTTTCGGCGGGTGTTCGGCCACGAGTGGTTCATCGAGCGGGGGCGCCTCCCGGGCGGTCCGCTGCTGGACGACGTGTTCGCCAGTCTGCGCGATCGGCCGTGAGCGGGCAGCCGTCCAACCAGCCGCGGCCACGTCGGACGCTGGGGAGGGCCCTGCTGGGGGTGGTGTCGCTCGGGCTGGCCGTGACACTGCTGGTCGTCGTCCTGCCACGGGTCACCGGGGCGGGCTGGGCAGAGATCTGGGCCGAGCTGCGCAGACTGACCCCGGGCCAGGTGGCGCTGCTCACCGGGCTGTGGTTCCTCGGCGTAGTCACGTTCAGCTGGGTGCTCACCGGCGCGCTGCCGGGACTGACCCACGGGCAGGCCGTCACCATGAACCTCGCCGGCTCGGCAGTGTCGAACGTCGTGCCGTTCGGTGGGGCGCTCGGGGTGGCCGTGAGCTACGCGATGGCCCGCTCGTTCGGCTTCCGCCGATCCAGCTTCGGGCTGTTCGTGGCGGTCACCGGTGTGTTCAACGTGGTGGCCAAGCTGGGCCTGCCGCTGCTGGGCCTGCTCGGTCTGCTGGCCTCGGGCCGGCTGCCGAGCCGGCGGCTGGCGCTGGCCGCCGCGCTGGGGGTGGCCATCCTGGCGGTCCTCACGATGGCCGTCGTCGGCACGTTGGCCAGCGACCACATCGCTCACAGGGTCACTCGCGGCATCGACGTGGTGGGCGGGTTCGTCCTTCGGCTGGGCCGCTCCGAGCGGACCGTCGACTCGCAGCACGCCGTGTTCGACCTGCGGGACCGCTCGGCTAGCCTGCTCCGGCACGGCTGGCCGTCGATGACCGCAGGCCTGGCCGGCTTCCTCGGCATGCAGGCACTGCTGCTGTGGACGATCCTGCACATGCTGGGTGGCATGCTCGGGCCCGCGGAGGTGTTCGCGGCGTTCACCCTGGGCCGGCTGCTCACCGCGGTGGTGGTCACCCCTGGTGGGGTGGGTATCGCCGAAACCGGATCCGCAGCGCTGCTCGTGGCACTCGGCGGCGACCCGGCGGTCAGCGCGGCAGCGGTCCTGCTCCTCAGCGGCTTCACCTACCTCATCGAGATCCCGGCTGGCGCCATTAGCGCGTTGGTCTGGTGGCGGCACCGCTCCTGGCGGCGCCCCACGGACTCAGTCACCGGGTTACCCTGAGCGACCCCTCAACCACAGCGGCGGCATCTGCCAGCCCTGCGCGGGTTCCGGTTCGTCGCCATCTGGGAACGATCCGCGGGCCTTTGCTACGGTCTCGCTTCTTGTTCGGTCTCGCTTCTCGTTCGGTCGCGGTTGCGGCGTCAAGCAGATCGGCAGACTGGACGAGCAACACGGCGAGCCTTCGCACCCGCGCTGGGCTGAACGCGAAGTCGGCCAGGGTCAGGCGACCGGTCCAACCTCGACGCACCCAGTCGACTCGTCGAGCCGGTCGATGCGAACGTGGGCCGGGTCGCTCGTGTCACCGGGAACAGCGACGCCCCCAACTTCGGCCGCCACCGCTGCGATTGGCTCGGGACGCCTAGCCGTCACGACGACCTTTGCTCCTTCGCGCGCGAATAACCGGGCGGCCGTCGGGCCACTCGCGAGCAGTAACACCCTGCCTGTAGTCCGGTCCGATCCGCCCGCAAACGCCGGAACACCCCGCCCTGCACTTCGCGCGCTGCGCCCCACTGACAGGCTCGTCAGTGCTTGAAGCGGAGGTGGGGCACCAGCGGGGAGTACTGATCGAGGTGACTGCTGCCGTGTACGTCGTCGTTCTGGATCGCGACGGTCACATGCGTGTCGTTGAGGGGGCGGTTGGCTGCGGTCATCGCCTGCGCGATTCGGGTGCGCAGCCGCACTCTCGGCCCGCAGCGTCATTCCCTCTTCAGACGCGGTGAAGCCGAGTTGTCGTATGAGGGCGAGATATCAAGCCGATCCACGCCGCAGCGTCGGCAGGCGTAGTAGACCGCCCCCCGACCGCCAGCCTCGGGGTTGGTCCGTTGCACCCAAGAGTGCCGACCTACGGCGCACAGTAAACGTCCGAACATCGCCGACCTCCTGGACCACTCGGCTGGGCCACCAGAGCTCGCATTGGGAGGCAAGGCTGCTCGATTCCCGGCGGATGGCCGGCGACGCCTCACGTCTCCCTAGCTCTCTTCTGCAGCCATCCTGGCACCGGCCCGATCACATCGCGGCAGGCACAATGGCACCACGCCCCCGGCGCGGCCTGCACGGAGCACCAACCGCCCGGCACCGCCAATCTCCCGCCCAGGGGGGAGAACAAAGATCGCCAGATTCACCGGGACGGCGTCCGCATCGATTCCGGCGCCGACGCGGCCCAGAGCTGACCTCAGGCGTGAGAAGGCCCCGCCGCCCCCGGAAGGGGGCGACGGGGCGGTAGGACCACGGGCTTCCGTTGGTCGCCTAGCCGGCTGGTGCTAGATCAGCTAGAACGTGGCGGAGTAGCCGCTCTGCGTGGTCGTGCCCGACCCTGTGCTCGGCTGGCCGCCCTGGGCCGACCCGCCCTGAGCGTTCTCCTGGGCCTCGCGGGCCGCTGACTCCCCTGCCTCGTGGGTGGGGTCCTCGTTGGACGGCCCACCGGGGCCCGGCCCGAACGCCTGACCGGAGTTCTCAGCGGACTCCCGGGCGCTGACTCCCCTGCCTCGTGGGTGGGGTCCTCGTTGGACTTGAAGGTGGTGTTCGGCGACACCGAGGTGTTCGGTGCGCTGCGCGTGGTGGTCGCCGCGCCTGCCACGTTGGTCAGACCCAGGGCCAGACCGATCACCCCGCCCGCGGTCACCCCGGCTGCCAGGATCGCTATCGAACGCTTGCTCATGTAGTGCTCCTCCCGGGGATCCGCCACAGGCCCACACGGTGACTGGCGAACGTTGGAACGCGCTAGGAGACACCTGAAGCCTTACGTTGAGCTCGCGTCAGACCGGATCCAAGACCCTGGTAAGCGTGCCCCGGCGCACCTGGACGCTGCCGTCCTGAGAACGCCGAGCGACAAGACCTCATAAGCAGGGTGGAACGAGTTGTGGTCGTCGTTCGGGCACGCCGGTCAGTGGTGGCCACGTCGCTCCCAAGAAGGCGTCCGAGGATGCCGAGCGTCGGCCGCAGGGTGCGTGCGCACGGGCGGCGCGGCGGAGAAGATGGCGGGGTGAGGATAGGGGTGGCGCTCGGCGGTGGCGGTCTGACCGGCACTGCGTTTCACGCGGGTGTCCTGTGCGCTCTTGTCGAGGAGATCGGGTGGGATGCTCGCGACGCCGAGGTCATTGTGGGGACGTCGGCCGGGTCGACGGCTGCCGCGCTGATGCGGACCGGGTTCCCG
>DATCDE010000219.1 GCA_036510875.1 Actinomycetes bacterium | reverse complement strand
CTTGCGCGGGCCGGTCGGCGCTGGCTCTGCCGCCTCGGGTGCCGCCTCGGGTGCCGCCTCGGCGGCTGGGCTGGGCTGCGCAGCCGCGGTCATGGCGGCGGCCGGCAGGGGTGGCCCGGCCGGCCGGGAGGCCGCGCGTCGACGGCGTGGTGCGGCCGTCGTGGTGCTGATCTGGTCGGGTCCCTGGGCGTCGCCGTCGGAGGCTGCGCCGTTGGGACCGGTCGGCTCGGTGTCGAGCATCCGGCTGTCCTGTTCCGAGCTCCCGGGCGCTGGGTGGCGCCGCGCGGGAACGCTTGTCTCGATCGGTTCGCCCGGCGGACGGACCGAAACCTGTGGGTGGCCGATCGGGCCGGTCAGGCCCGGTCGGGAGCGAGCGGGTCGGCCACGTCGTCGCGAGCAGCGCCCAGCGGTCCCTGCGCCAGCCGGGTCACCCGGGGGGGCACCGGCGGCACGAGGTCGGCCACCTGACGCAACGCCGCGAGGACGTCGTCGGGTCGTACGGCAGGAGTGCTGTGCCGCACGACCACTCGCAGTATCGCACACGGTTCAGCGGTTGGGACGGGACCGGCCGGCGACGCGCCGTCCGCCACGGTGATCTGGACCAGGGCCCCCCGGGCATCGAACCGTCGGGGACCGGTCTTGGTCATCCGCTCCACCTCGACCAGCTCGGCGGCCAGCAGCGCGTCCACCGCGGCCGCTGCCTGCTGGACGTCGACCTGCGGCAGCTCCACCTGGTAGACGGAGGCCTCCAACCGGTCGGCCAGCGCCCCTGGACCCGCCTCGACCACCTCGAGGATGTCCAGCCCCGGGGGCAGCGAGGCATCGAGCGCCGTGCGCAGCCGCTCCGGGTCGCAGCGCTCGGTGACCGCAATCTCCACGTACTCGGCCTCGCTGGCCACCCCGGTCGGCGCCGCGTTCGCGTAGGAGATCTTCGGATGCGGGCTGAAGCCAGCGCTGTAGGCCATCGGCACCGAGGCCCGACGCAGCGCGCGCTCCAGCGCCCGCTGGAAGTCCCGGTGGGAGGAGAACCGGAGCCGACCCCGCTTGGCGTAGCGCAGCCGCAGCCGCTGGACGGCCAGTGGCGGCGGGGGGCCCTCGGGGCTGCGGGCCACGCTCAGGCCTGCACGAGCGGGTTGTGCCGGACGACGTCGAGCGGTAGCAGCTGGGCGGCGGTCGGTCCGACCTGGATCTCGGTGCCCATCTGCGGGCACACGCCACAGTCGTAGCACGGGGTCCACCGGCAGTCCTCGACCTCGACCTGGTCGAGCGCGTCCTGCCAGTCCTGCCAGAGCCACTCCTTGTCCAGGCCGCTGTCCAGGTGGTCCCACGGCAGCACCTCGGCGTAGCCGCGCTCACGGGTGGTGTACCAGTCCAGGTCAACCGGCTGGTCCGCCAGCGCCCGCTCCGACGCCGACGCCCATCGGTCGAAGGAGAAGTGCTCGCTCCAGCCGTCGAACCGGGCGCCGTCGGCCCAGACCTGCTCGATGACCGCGCCCACCCGGCGGTCGCCCCGGGACAGCAGGCCCTCGATGATGCCGGGCCGGCCGTCGTGGTAGCGGTAGCCGACCGCCTTGCCGTACTCGCGGTCGGCCCTCAGCGCGTCGCGCAGCAGGAGTAGCCGGGCGTCCGTGGTCTCGTGGTCCAGCTGCCCGGCCCACTGGAACGGCGTGTGCGGCTTGGGCACGAAGCCGCCGATGGACACGGTGCACCGGATGTCCCGGCGGCCGCTGACCGAGCGGCCGGTGCGGATCACCTCGGCGGCGAGCCGGGCGATCTGCAGGACGTCCTCATCGGTCTCGGTGGGCAGCCCACACATGAAGTACAGCTTGACCTGCCGCCAGCCGTTGCCGTACGCCGTGGCGACGGTGCGGATCAGGTCCTCCTGGGTGACCATCTTGTTGATCACCCGGCGCATCCGCTCGGACCCGCCCTCGGGAGCGAAGGTCAGCCCGGAGCGCCGACCGCCCCGGGACAGCTCGTTGGCCAGGTCGATGTTGAACGCGTCCACCCGGGTGGACGGCAGCGAGAGCCCGGTGTTCGTCCCCTCGTACCGGTCCGCCAGACCGTGCGCGATGTCCTTGATCTCGGAGTGATCGGCGCTGGACAGCGACAGCAACCCGACCTCCTCGAAACCGGTCGCAGCGAGCCCCTGCTCGACCATCGCGCCGACCCCGGTGATGGACCGCTCACGTACCGGGCGGGTGATCATGCCGGCCTGGCAGAACCGGCAGCCGCGGGTGCAGCCGCGGAAGATCTCCACGCTCATGCGCTCGTGCACCGTCTCCGCCAGCGGCACCAGCGGGGTCTTCGGGTACGGCCACTCGTCCAGGTCCATCAGCGTGTGCTTGCCCACCCGCCACGGGACCCCTGGCCGGTTCGGTGCGACCCGCTGGATGCGTCCGTCCGACAGGTAGCTGACGTCGTAGAACGCGGGCACGTAGACCGCGCCGGAGCGGGCCAGTCGCAGCAGCAGTTCCTCCCGGCCGCCGGGGGCGCCCTCGGCCTTCCACTGCCCCACGATCCGGCTGACCTCCAGCGCCGCCTGCTCGCCGTCCCCGAGCACCGCGGCGTCGACGAAGTCGGCGACCGGCTCCGGGTTGAAGGCCGCGTGCCCGCCCGCCACGACCACCGGATGGGTGACGTCACGGTCGGTCGCGTGCAGCGGGATGCCCGCGAGGTCGAGCGCGGTGAGCAGGTTGGTGTAGCCGAGCTCGGTCGAGAAGCTCACCCCGAGCAGGTCGAAGGCGCCGACCGGCCGGTGGCTGTCGACGGTGAACTGCGGGACCCCGTGCGCCCGCATCAATGCCTCGAGGTCCGGCCAGACGCTGTAGGTGCGCTCGGCGAGCACGCCGTCGGCGTCGTTGAGCACCTCGTAGAGGATCTGCACCCCCTGGTTGGGCAGCCCGACCTCGTACGCGTCGGGGTACATCAGCGCCCAGCGCACCGGGTTCTCCGCCCAGTCCTTGCTGCGGGCGTTCAGCTCACCGCCGACGTACTGGATCGGCTTGTGCACCAGCGGCAGCAGGGCTTCCAGCTGCGGGAACACGCTTTCGACCGACGGTTCGGTGCGCATGGGGGGACCCTCCGGCAGACAGGGTGGGACGACGCGAGCTGGGACCACGTTACGCGTAGCGGCGCACGTGCACGTTCTGCAGCAGGCCGACGGCCATCAGGTTGGCGAACATCGA
>DATCDE010000218.1 GCA_036510875.1 Actinomycetes bacterium | reverse complement strand
GCTGGCCGCCGCCTACAGCGAGCAGCCGACCAGCACCGGCTCGGCGGCCAGATCGACCCCGTAGGCCGCGCGAACCCCGGCGCGGATCTCCCCGGCCAGGGCGAGCAGGTCCGCGGTGGTCGCCCCACCGGGGTTGGTGAGCGCCAGGGTGTGCTTGCCGGAGATCCGGGCCGGGCCTGGCCCGTAGCCGCGGCCGAAGCCCGCGTGCTCGATGAGCCAGGCCGCCGAGGTCTTGACCCGCCCGTCCGGCTGCGGGAAGCGGGGGGCCGCCTCGGGCAGGGCGGCCGCCTCGGCCGGGCTGAGCAGCGGGTTGGTGAAGAAGGAACCGGCGCTGGCGGTGTCCGGGTCGTCGGCGTCCAGCACCATCCCCTTCGACCGGCGCAGCGTCAGGACGGCGGCCCGCGCGTCGGCCAGCGGCGCCGTGGCCCCGACCGGCACGTCCAGCGCCATGGCCAGCTCGGCGTAGCGGACCGGCTGCGCGGCGGCCGACCGGCTCAGCCGGATCGTCACGGCGAGCACCAGGTACCGCCCCGGGGCCCGCTTGAGGGCGCTGTCCCGGTAGCCGAACCCGCAGGCCGCGGCATCCAGCTCGACCACCTGGCCGGAGCCACGGTCCAGCGCCCGCACCCCGGTGAGCACGTCGGCGACCTCCTGGCCGTAGGCGCCCACGTTCTGGATGGGGGTGGCGCCGGTGCACCCGGGGATGCCCGAGAGCGCCTCGACGCCCGACAGCCCGTCGGCTACGGCCCGCGCGACCACGCCGTCCCATGGCTCCCCCGCCGCCACGACGACCCGGACGTGCTCGCCGTCGCCGGTGACGCTCATCCCCCGGGTGCCGAGAGCCACCACCGTGCCGTCGAAGCCGGCGTCGGCGACCACGAGGTTCGAGCCGCCGCCCAGGACGAGCACCGGTTCGCCGGCCCGGTCGAGCCGACGGACCAGGTCGACCAGCTCGGGCTCCTCGTCCACCTCGACCAGCCGCCGGGCCGGGCCGCCCAGCCGCAGCGTGGTCCGGCCGGCGAGCGGGACGCCGGTGAGCTCGCGCACCGCTCGGTCAGGCGAGCCGGACGGTCGCGCGGGCCTGTCCGAGCACCTTGTCGCCGCCGACCGTGGCGGTGAGCTGGACGACGACCCGGCCGTCGTCCAGCTTCTCGGTCACGACCCCGGAGACGTCGAGCCGGGTCCCCACCCCGTCGTCCGGGACCACCACGGGCCGCACGAAGCGGACGCCGTACTCCACGACGGCCCCGGGGTCACCGACCCAGTCGGTGACGACCCGCCCGGCCTCGGCCATGGTCAGCATGCCGTGCGCGATGACGTCGGGCAGCCCGACCGCCGTGGCCACCTTCTCGTTCCAGTGGATGATGTTGAAGTCGCCGGAGGCACCCGCGTACATGACCAGGTTGGCCCGCTGGATCGGGAAGCTGAGCGGCGGCAGCACGGTGCCGACCTCGACGCTGTCGTACACCACGACGGCGGTCATGCGCCCTCCCCCTCCTGCGTGGCGACCGCCGTGCCGCGGGAGACCACGCTGCTGTAGATGTCGGCCACCGGCTCGCCGTCCAGGGTGCTCACCGCCGTCCTCGTGGTCAGCACCTCGTTGCGCCCGGCCACCCGGATGTCCTCGACGCTGCTGACGACCCTGAGCACGTCGCCGGCGTGGACCGGCCGGTGCGCCACGAACCGCTGCTCGCCGTGGACGACGCGCGAGTAGTCCAGGCCCAGGGCGGGGTCCACCATCGGCGAGTCGACGACGTACCGGAAGGACAGCACCGTCAGGAAGGTCGGCGG
This sequence comes from Actinomycetes bacterium, assembly GCA_036510875.1. NCBI lineage: Bacteria > Bacillati > Actinomycetota > Actinomycetes > Actinomycetes bacterium. Next base: position 31,451 of record DATCDE010000218.1, on the reverse strand, counting down.
GGCGACGACGTCGGGGTGGCCGAGGGCCCGGGCCGCCGCCGGGTCACGGTAGGCCGGGTTCGGGTCCCCGATGGCGTCGGCGAACCGCCGAATCAGCTCGCGGGAGACCTCGTAGGGCTCGGCAGCCGGGTACTCGCGGCCGACGAAGTCGGCGTTGAGCGGCATCACATGCCGCCGAGACTGCCGCCGGTGACCGGGATGGTCACGCCGGTGACGAAGTCGGAGTCCGGGGAGACGAGGAACGCATGGACGTTGGCGATGTCCTCGGGCCGGCCGGCCCGCCCGAGCGCGGTCATCATGACCGCCATCTGGCGCATCTGCTCGGGGACGCCGAGCTCGGCGCCGTCCTCCTTGGGCGCGGTGAGCCGGGTCTCGGTGAAGCCGGGCGCGACGGCGTTGACGTTGATCCCGAACGGGCCGAGCTCGCGGGCCAGGGTCTTCGTGGTCGAGATGATCGCGCCCTTGGCCGCGGCGTAGTTGTACTGGCCGGCGTTGCCGGCCAGGCCGGTCAACGAGGAAGTGAAGGTGATCTTGCGGTTGTAGCGGACCGCCCCGAGCTCCTTGATCTCCGCCTTGGCGACCTCGCGCAGGTACGGCATGGCGGCCAGCGTGGTGTGGAACGACGTCTTCAGGTTGACGTCCATGACGAAGTCGAAGACCTCGTCGTCGAGGTTGTGGAACATCTTGTCCCGGGTGATGCCCGCGTTGTTCACCACGATGTCGAGCTTGCCGAACCGCTCGACCGTGCTCGCGGTCAGCTGCTTGGCCGCGGCCAGGTCCACGGTGTTGTCCAGGCTGACCGCCGCCTCGCCGCCGGCCTGCGCGATCAGCTCCGCGGTCTCGTGGGCGGGCTCGGCGTCGACGTCGTTGACCACCACGCGAGCACCGTCCGCGGCCAGCCGCAGCGCCGTGGCCCGGCCGATCCCCCGACCTGCCCCGGTGACGATCGCCACCTTGTCGTCCAGACGTCCCATCGACCCGGCTCCTCCCGCTCGTCCTGCCCTGAGGTGGTCAGGACGCTAACGCACGTCAGGACCGCACCCCGAGACGGGGGCGGCCCTGACGGGACGGACGTTGGGCGCCGGCGACGGCCGAGCGCTGTGCGCTACTTGGTCTCCTTGTGGACCGTGTGCGTCTTGCAGGTCGGGCAGTACTTCTTCAGCTCCACCCGATCGGGGTCGTTGCGCCGGTTCTTCTTGGTGATGTAGTTACGGTTCTTGCACTCCTGGCAGGCCATGGTGATCTTCGGGCGGACGTCGGTCTTGGCAGCCACGGGACGGCCTCTTCCTGCTCAGGTGACTTCTCGGCGGACATGTCAGGTTAGCCCCCGATTCCCGGTGAGGAAAATCGGTCGGTCTGGTAGCGGAGGCCGGACTCGAACCGGCGACACAGCGATTATGAGCCGCTTGCTCTGACCACCTGAGCTACTCCGCCTGGCGACCGCCCGGCCGGAGCCGGGCAGCCTTGGTGCTTGGAGCCCCAATACGGAATCGAACCGTAGACCTTCTCCTTACCATGGAGACGCTCTGCCGACTGAGCTATTGGGGCGAGCGGACCGAGGGTACACAACCTCCGCGGCGGAGCGGAAATCCCCCCGGTGTGGGCGGTCGGTCACCCGACGTACGGCCGCTCCCGACGGAGCTCATCGCGGGCGATGGAGCGGCGGTGGACGGCGTCCGGGCCGTCCGCGATCCGCAGCGCCCTGGCCCAGGCGTAGAAGTAGGCCAGCGGGGTGTCGTCGCTGATGCCGGCACCGCCGAACACCTCGATCGCCCGGTCGATCACCGCGGTGGCCATGGCCGGGGCGGCCACCTTGATGGCGGCGATCTCGGTCCGGGCGCCCTTCGCTCCGTAGACGTCGATCAGCCAGGCGGTCTTGTAGACGAGCAGCCGGGTCTGGTCGATGTCGATCCGCGACTGCGCGATGAGCTCGCGCACGACGCCCTGCTCGGACAGGTGCTTGCCGAACGCGACCCGGGACTTGGCCCGGTCCACCATGAGCGCCATGGCCCGCTCGGCCATGCCGATGAGCCGCATCGCATGGTGGATCCGGCCGGGGCCGAGCCGGGCCTGGGAGATCACGAACCCGTCGCCCTCGCCGGCGATCAGGTTGGTCGCCGGGACCCGGACGTCCGAGAACAGGATCTCGGAGTGCCCGTGCTGGTCCTGGTAGCCGAACACCGGCAGGTGCCGCTCGATGGTGAGGCCGGGGGCGTCGCGCGGGACGAGAATCATGGACTGCTGACGGTGCAGCTCGCCGTCCGGGTCGGTCTTGCCCATGACGATGAAGACCTGGCAGCGCTCGTCCGCGGCGCCGCTGGTCCACCACTTGCGCCCGTTGACGACGTACTCGTCGCCCTCGCGGCGGATCAGCGTGGTGATGTTGGTGGCGTCCGAGCTGGCGACGTCCGGCTCGGTCATGGCGAAGCCGGACCGGATCTCGCCCGCCAGCAGCGGCTCGAGCCAGTCCCGCTTCTGCTCGGGCGTGCCGAAGAGGTGGAGCACCTCCATGTTGCCGGTGTCGGGGGCCTGGCAGTTGATCGCCTCGGGGGCGATCACCGGTGACCAGCCGGAGATCTCGGCGACCGAGGCGTACTCGAGGTTCGTGAGGCCGGACACGTCGGGCAGGAACAGGTTCCACAGCCCGCGCCGCCGGGCGGACTCCTTCAGCTCCTCCATCACGGGCGGAAGCTCGTGCGGGCCCTGCTCGGCGAGGTAGCGGGCGTAGACGGGCTCCGCGGGGAACACCTTCTCCCGCATGAAGTCCCACATCGCCGCAGAGGTCTCCTCCGCCTTCGGCGACAGCGCGAAGTCCATGGCCACCCTCCGGTTCCTCGGGGCGTCGGGCGCCCCGGCACCAACCTAGGCCGTGATCAGCGCCCTCTCCACACCGGCGTCCGCTTCTCGGCGAACGCCGAGGCGCCCTCCCTGGCGTCGTCGGACTGGAAGACCGGCCCGGCGACCTCCTGCTGCCGGGCCCACCCCTCCACCGTGGACCAGTCGGCGCTGGACCGTGCGATGCGCTTGGTCGCGGCCACCGCGAGCGGCCCGTTCGCCGCGATCACCCGGGCCAGTTCGAGCGCCCCGGCGAGGGCGCCACCCTGCTCGGTGACCCGGTTGACCAGGCCGATCTCGGCGGCCCGTCGGGCAGTGATGAGGTCCCCCGTGAGCAGCATCTCGAGCGCGACGGCCAGCGGGACCCGGCTCGGCAGCAGCAGGGCCGCGCCTCCGGCCGCTACGAGGGAGCGCTTGACCTCCGGGACGCCGAGCCGAGCGGTCTCCGCGGCCACCACCAGGTCACATGCGAGCAGCAGCTCGAACCCTCCGGCCACGGCCCAGCCCTCCACGGCACCGATCAGCGGCTTGCGCGGCGGGGTGATGGTGATCCCGCCGAGGCCGCGGCCCTCGACGGTCGGGCTCTCGCCGTTGAGGAAGGCCTTCAGGTCCATCCCCGAGGAGAAGGTGCCCCCAGCCCCGGTCAGGATGCCTACCCACAGGTCGTCCGACGCGTCGAGCTCGTCCACCGCCGCCGCGATACCAGCGGCCACGGCCGCGTTCTGGGCGTTCCTCACCTCCGGCCGGTTGATCGTGATCACCTGGATGCCGTCGAGCCGCTCGACCAGGACCTCGTCCGCCATGACCCCTCCCGATGGATGCTGATGGATGTGGCTAGTCCGCGAGCCGGTGCACCGCATGGGCGTCCACAAGGGCCTGGATCTCCTCGGCCGTGAAGCCCCAGGCCTCGAGCGCTGCGTCCGTGTCCTGCCCCGGCTGCCGCTCCGGCGTCGGCGGCAGGCCCGGAGTGCGGGAGAAGCGGGGCGCGACCACGGGCTGCGGCGACCCGCTGACGTCCGCGAAGACCCCCCGGGCGGCCAGGTGCGGGTGCGCTGGTGCCTCGGTCAGGCTGAGGACCGGGGCCACGCAGGCATCCGTCCCGGCGAAGTGGTCGGCCCACTCGTCCCTCGTCCGGGTGGCGAAGACCGCGGCGAACCGCTCGCGGTGGTCCGGCCAGTGCCGGACGTCGAGCTGGTGACCCTCGAGCTGCCCGGTCAGCCCGAGCCCGGCGAGCAGCGCCGCGTAGAACTGGGGCTCGAGCGCCCCCACCGCCACGTGCCTGCCGTCCGCGCACCGGTAGGTGTCGTAGAACGGCGCTCCCCCGTCCAGCAGGTTGGCCTGGCGGGCGTCCTGCCAGAGCCCCGCCCCCAGCAGGCCGTAGACCATGGTCATGAGGGACGCCGCGCCGTCGACCATCGCGGCGTCGACGACCTGGCCGCGTCCGCTGCGGCTGCGCTCGAGCAGCGCCGACAGGACGCCCACGACGAGGTAGAGGGCGCCGCCGCCGAAGTCGGCCACCAGGTTGACCGCCTGCATGGGCTTGTCCGGGGTGCCGATGCTGTGCAGGGCGCCGGTGATCGCCGCGTAGGTGATGTCGTGCCCGACCGTGGGGGCGAGCGGTCCGTCCTGGCCCCACCCGGTCATCCGGGCATAGACCAGCCGCTCGTTGCGGGCCAGACACTCCTCGGGGCCGACCCCCAGCCGTTCGGTGACCCCGGGGCGCAGGCCCTCGACCAGCACGTCGGCCCGCTCGACCAGGCGAAGCACCACGTCCCGGCCCTGCTCGGTCTTCAGGTTGACCGCGACGCACGGCCGGCTGCGGTGCAGCCCGGTGGCCGAAGCGGCGGCCAGCCCGCCGCCCCCCGGGCGGTCCACCCGCACCACGTCCGCGCCGAGCTCGGCCAGCAGCAGGCAGGCGAAGGGCGCCGGGCCGATGCCGGCCAGCTCGACGACGCGGACTCCGGCCAGCGGGCCACGGGACACAGACATGGCCCCAGGCTAGAGGCGGGTCACACGTCGGTGACCCGAAGCCCCGCGTGCGCCTTGTACCGGCGGTTGACGCTGATCAGGTTGCAGGTGAGCGCCTCGACCTGGTGCGCGTTGCGCAGCCGCCCGGCGTAGACCCCGCGCATGCCCGGGATCCGGCCGGCCAGCTCGCTCACCAGGTCGGTCGCCGCGCGGTCGTCACCAAGGACCAGCACATCGGTGTCCAGGGACGCGACCGCAGGGTCGTCCAGCAGCACGGCGCTCACGTGGTGGAAGGCGGCGACGACATGGCTGTCCGGCAGCAGCGCCGCGGCCTGCTGGGCCGCCGAGCCCTCCTCGACCGGAAGCGGGAAGGCTCCCTGGGCGTCGAAGCCCATCGGGTTCACGCAGTCGACGACGACCTTCCCGGACAGGCCGGGCGCCAGCTCGGCGAGCAGCTCTCGGTGGCCGTCCCAGGGCACGGCGACGACCACCACGTCGCCGAGGCGCGCCGCTGTAGCGTTGTCGGCGCCCGTCACCGAGCCGCCGGTTGCCGCGGCCAGCTCCCGGGCGGTCGCCTCGGCGCGCTCCCGGCTCCGGCTGCCGATGACGACGGACAGGCCCGAGGCCGCGAAACGTCGGGCCAGCCCCCGCCCCTGCGGGCCGGTCCCGCCCAGCACGGCGACGGTCTGGCTGTCCAGCGGACTGGTCACGGGGCCTCCACGGGCGTCAGCGCGGTGCCATCCGGATGGCGCCGTCGAGGCGGATCGTCTCGCCGTTCAGCATCGGGTTCTCGACGATGTGCGCCACCAGCGCCGCGTACTCCGTGGGGTTCCCCAGCCGGGACGGGTGGGGAACCTGCGCGCCGAGGGACGCGATCGCCTCCTCGGGCAGCGTCTGGAACATCGGGGTCAGGAACAGGCCCGGCGCGATGGTGTTCACCCGGATCCTGTGCTGGGCCAGCTCACGGGCGATCGGCAGGGTCATCCCCACGACACCACCCTTGGACGCCGAGTACGCCGCCTGGCCGATCTGGCCCTCGTACGCCGCGACGGAGGCGGTGTTGACGATGACGCCCCGCTCCTCGCCGTCCGTCGGTGTCGAGGCGATCATGCGGGCGGCGGCGAGCCGGATCACGTTGAAGGTGCCGATCAGGTTCACCTGGATGACCTTGCTGAAGACCGACAGCGGGAAGGGACTGCCGTCCTTGGCCACCACCCGGGCGGCCGTCCCGATCCCGGCGCAGCTCACCACGACAGCGAGGTCGCCCAGGGCGCTCGCGGCGTCGACCGCGGCCTGGACCTGGCCCTCGTCGGTCACGTCCGTGGCCGCGAAGACCACCGACTCGCCGAGGTCCGCGGCCAGCTGGTTCCCCTGGGAGGTCGGCAGGTCGACCATGACGACCTTCGCGCCGCCCGCAGCCAGCCGCTGCACGGTCGCCAGCCCCAGGCCGGACGCGCCCCCGGTGACCAGCGCGACCTTGTTCGTGACGTCCATTCCCACCCCTGCCTTCGCTCAGTGACCGGGCCCGCGTACCTGCCGAGCATGTCACCACCCCGGACACGCCGAAGGCCCCGGCCCGCGCGTCGCGCAGTCCGGGGCCTTCGTCCCGTGGCAGGTCAAGGATTCGAACCTTGGTAGGCAAAGCCGACGGATTTACAGTCCGCTCCCATTGGCCGCTCGGGCAACCTGCCGGGTGCTGCCGGGTGGACAGCGGAGAGAATGTTACCCCAGCCGGAAAGGGGGCCACGCATGGCCGACTCGAGTTTCGACATCGTGAGCAAGGTTGACCATCAGGAGGTCGACAACGCGCTGAACCAGGCCGCCAAGGAGGTGTCCCAGCGCTACGACTTCAAGAACGTCGGCGCCTCGATCGCCTGGTCGGGCGAGAACGTCGAGATGCGCGCGAACAGCGAGGAGCGGGTCAAGGCGATCCTCGACGTGTTCGAGAGCAAGCTGGTCAAGCGCGGCGTCTCGCTCAAGGCGCTCGACCTCGGCGAGCCGTACGCGTCCGGCAAGGAGTACCGGCTCGTGGCCAGCCTGAAGCAGGGCATCAGCTCGGACGACGCCAAGAAGCTGTCCAAGATCATCCGGGACGAGGGGCCCAAGGGGGTCAAGGCCCAGATCCAGGGCGACGAGCTGCGGGTCAGCTCGAAGTCGAGGGACGAGCTGCAGACCGTGATCGCACTGATCAAGGGCAAGGACCTGGAGTTCGCCGTCCAGTTCGTCAACTACCGGTGACGAACACCCCGAGCTGGTCACGTTCGAGGATCAGCCCGGTGACGCCCGCGGCCGGGGCCACCAGCTCGGGCGACCAGGACAGCGCGTCGAACGGGCAGACCTCGATGCAGATCCCGCAGTACATGCACAGCGCGTAGTCGATGGCGAACCGGTCCAGGACGTGGCGGGTCCGGGGGCGACGGCCCGCTGCCGGCTCCTCCTCGGTGTGCGAGTCGATCTCGATGCACCAGTCCGGGCACTCGCGGGCGCACAGCATGCAGGATGTGCATCTGTCAGCGACCAGGGCGATCGCGCCACGGCTGCCGGCCGGGGGCGGGTAGGGCGCGGTCACGGCTGCTCGCCGTCCTGGTCGGCCGGCCTCCACCGGCCCGCGGCCGGCACGCCGGGCGGCAGGGTGCGGCGGCGCCGAACGGCAGGGCCGGACTCCCCCGGCTCCTTCGCCCCCGGCCACGGGCGCGCGGCGCGAGCCGCGAGCACGAAGCCCTTGCGCAGGGGGTGGCCCTCGAAGCCGGCCGGCAGCAGCAGCGGGCCGGGCGCCGGGTGCCCGGTGAAGGTCAGGCCGAACATCTCGGCGGCCTCACGCTCGTGCCAGTCGGCCCCGCGGAACACGGCGACGGCGCTGGGCAGGCTGGGCGGTACGGCGTCCACGCGGGTCCGGACCAGCAGGTGCTCCACCGGCTCCAGCGCGACCAGGTGGCACACCACGACCAGGACCGCGTCGGTGTCCTCGTAGGCGGACAGCCAGTCGAGGTAGCCCAGCCGGTGGTCGTCGCGGGCCAGCCGCAACGCATCCCGCCACGCGTCGGCCGGGACGTCGACGGTCGCCTCCCCGAACGATGTGGTGAGCGACGCGCCCGGCAGCGCAGCCGCGAGCGCCTCGGCCCGCTCGTGACCGGTCATCGAGGCAGCCCGTCGGCAACGACCTGCAACGCCGCGCTCAGGGCCTCCGGTCGTGGCGGGCAGCCGGGCACGTAGAGGTCGACGGGGACCAGCTGGTCCACGCCCTTGGTCACGCTGTAGGAGTCCCAGTACGGGCCGCCGGAGTCGGCGCACGCCCCGAACGAGATCACGTACGGACGCCCAGGCAGCTGGTCGAGCAGCCGGCGCAGGACAGGGGCGAACACGTCGGTCAGGGTCCCGGACACCACCAGCACATCCGCCTCCCGGGGCGAGGCGGCGAGCGGCGCGCCCGGCTCGGCCGCACCGAGCCTGGGCAGGACGGCGGCCATGACCTCGACGGCGCAGCAGGCCAGCCCCACGTCGTAGGTCCACACCCGCAGCCGCACGTCGTCCAGCGCAACGGTGCCGCGATTGGGACCGACGGCGGGCGACCCGAGGTCCACCGTCACCCGACACCTCCCGTCACCAACGTCGGGGTTGCCCCCACTCTCCGGCACGGTGCCTAGACTAGGAGGATCCAGCCCAAGGGGGTTCGAGGAGCACGTGGCCAAGCAGGTCGTCGAAGTCGACCGTGTGATCATCCGTATCGCCGGCGACTCCGGTGACGGCATGCAGCTCACCGGTGACCGTTTCACCTCTCAGACGGCGGCGTTCGGCAATGACTTGTCGACGCTGCCTGACTTTCCTGCCGAGATCCGGGCGCCGGCGGGGACTTTGCCGGGGGTGTCCAGCTTTCAGCTGCAGTTCGCGAACTTCGACATCTTGACGCCGGGTGATGCCGCTGACGTGCTGGTGGCGATGAACCCGGCGGCGTTGCGGGCGAACCTGAAGGACCTGCGCCGCGGCGCGGACCTGATCGTGAACACCGACGAGTTCACCGACCGGAACCTGGCGAAGGTCGGCTATGCGGCGAACCCGTTGGAGGACGGCAGCCTGGAGGGCTACCACGTTCACCGGGTCGGGCTGACCTCGATGACGGTCGCGGCGGTCGAGGGCATCGAGGTGTCGAAGAAGGAGGCCGAGCGGGCGAAGAACATGTTCGCGCTGGGTCTGCTGTCGTGGCTGTACCACCGGCCGACCGAGTCTACGTTTGCGTTCCTGGAGTCGAAGTTCTCCAGCAAGCCGGACATCCTGGCCGCCAACATCGCGGCGTTCAAGGCGGGCTGGAACTTCGGTGAGACGACCGAGGACTTCTCGGTCTCCTACGAGGTGAAGCCGGCCCCGCTGCCGGCGGGCACCTACCGCAACATCTCCGGCAACCTGGCCCTGGCCTACGGGCTGGTGGCCGCGTCGCGGCTGTCCGGGCTGCCGATGTTCCTGGGCGCCTACCCGATCACCCCGGCCAGCGACATCCTGCACGAGCTGGCCAAGCACAAGCGGTTCGGCGTGCGGACGTTCCAGGCGGAGGACGAGATCGCGGGCATCGGGGCGGCGCTGGGTGCCGCCTTCGGCGGCGCGCTGGCCGTCACGACGACGTCGGGTCCGGGGCTGGCGCTGAAGTCGGAGACGATCGGGCTCGCGGTGTCGCTGGAGCTGCCGCTGGTCATCGTCGACGTCCAGCGCGGCGGCCCGTCCACCGGCCTGCCGACCAAGACCGAGCAGGCCGACCTGCTGATGGCGATGTTCGGGCGCAACGGCGAGGCACCGGTGCCGATCGTGGCGCCGCGCTCGCCGTCGGACTGCTTCGACGCCGCGATCGAGGCGGCCCGGATCGCGCTGCTCTACCGCACGCCGGTGCTGCTGCTGTCCGACGGCTACCTGGCGAACGGCTCCGAGCCGTGGCGCATCCCGGACACCGACACGCTGCCGGACATCAGCGTCGCCTTCGCCACCGAGCCCAACCACGACGGCGAGTTCTGGCCGTACCTGCGGGACCCGCAGACCCTGGCCCGGCCCTGGGCCATCCCCGGCACCGCGGGGCTGGAGCACCGCATCGGCGGCATCGAGAAGCACGACGGGTCCGGGGAGATCTCCTACGACCCGGCCAACCACGACTTCATGGTGCGCACCCGGGCGGCGAAGGTCGACGGGGTCGCGGCCACCATCGCGCCGCTGGAGGTCGACGACCCGAGTCGACAGGCCAAGGTCTTGGTGATCGGCTGGGGCTCCACCTACGGCCCGGTCGGGGCGGCGTGTCGCCAGGTGCGCCTGGCCGGCCACCAGGTGGCCCAGGCCCACCTGCGGCACCTCAACCCGTTCCCGGCGAACACCGGTGAGGTGCTGGCCCGCTACGACAAGGTCCTCGTCCCGGAGATGAACCTCGGGCAGCTGGCCATGCTGCTGCGGGCGAAGTACCTCGTGGACGCCATCGCCTACAACCAGGTCCGCGGCAAGCCGTTCAAGGCCGACGAGCTGCAAGCCGTGATCGAGGACGTGATCGCCAGTGGCTGACCTCATCGACGTCGAGGCGTTGGCCGGGGTGCCCAAGACGGACATCCCGCTCAAGGCGAAGGACTTCAAGTCCGACCAGGAGGTCCGCTGGTGCCCCGGCTGCGGGGACTACGCCATCCTGGCCGCCATCCAGGGGTTCCTGCCCGAGATGGGGCTGCGCCGGGAGAACATCGTCTTCGTCTCCGGGATCGGCTGCTCCTCGCGCTTCCCGTACTACCTGGACACGTTCGGGATGCACTCGATCCACGGACGCGCGCCGGCCATCGCCACCGGGCTGTCCGTGTCCCGACCCGACCTGTCGGTGTGGGTGGTCACCGGCGACGGCGACGCGTTGTCGATCGGCGGCAACCACCTGATCCACGCGATGCGCCGCAACGTCAACCTGAAGATCCTGCTGTTCAACAACCGGATCTACGGCCTGACCAAGGGCCAGTACTCGCCCACCTCGGAGCGCGGGAAGGTCACCAAGTCCACCCCCATGGGCTCGGTCGACACCCCGTTCAACCCGGTCTCCCTCGCGCTCGGCGCCGAGGCCACGTTCGTGGCCCGCACCGTCGACTCCGACCGCAAGCACCTGACCGAGGTGCTCCGCCGGGCCGCGGCCCACCCCGGGACCGCGCTGGTGGAGATCTACCAGAACTGCCCCATCTTCAACGACGACGCGTTCGCCGTCCTCAAGGAGCCGGACACCCGGGACCTGTCCACCATCCGGCTCGAGCACGGCCAGCCGATCCGGTTCGGCACCGACGGGTCCAAGGGAGTCGTGCGGGCACCGGACGCGACCTTGCAGGTGGTCGAGGTCACCGACCTCGGGCCGGACGGCGAGTCCCAGCTGCTCGTCCACGACGAGCACGCCGACAACCCCGAGCTGGCGTTCGCACTGTCCCGCCTCGCCGACCCGACCACCTTGGACCGCACCCCCATCGGCGTGTTCCGCGACGTCGTCCGACCCACCTACGACGCACTCCTCGCCGAGCAGCTCGACCGGGCCACCGCCACCCAAGGCACCGGCGACCTGACCACCCTGCTCCACGGCAGCGACACCTGGACCATCAGCTGAGCGAGGGCGACCTGCTGCAGAAACGCCGAGCGGACGGGCTCGAGCTCTCCTCGGACCCGGCTCGGCTGGACCTGGACCGGGTGCACCGCTGGCTGTCCGGCGAGTCGTACTGGGCGGCCGGGCGGACGCGCGACGTCGTCGACCGGTCCTTCGCGGCGTCGCTGGGCGTGGGTGTCTACGACGGCGGCACCCAGGTGGGCGTGGCCCGGGTGGTGACCGACCGCGCGACCTTCGCCTGGGTCTGCGACGTCTTCGTCGACGCCGGCTACCGGGGGCGTGGCATCGGGACCTGGCTGATCGCGGCCATCACCGGGCACCTGCAGGCCGATGGGGTGCGGCGGGTCGTGCTGGCGACGCGCGACGCCCACGAGGTCTACGCCGGCGTTGGTTTCCGGCCGCTGGCCGCCCCCGAGCGCTGGATGGAAATCGATCGCCGGGGCGTCGTGGCGTAGCCTGCCGGGGTGTCCGACCGGCGTCGCGGTGTGCTGCTCGGGCTGACCGCTTACTTCATCTGGGGCCTGTTCCCGCTCTACTGGCCGCTGCTCGAGCCGGCCGGCGCCGTGGAGATCCTGGCCAACCGGATCGTCTGGTGCCTGGCCGTGGTCCTGCTCCTGCTGCTGTCTGCGCGCCGCTGGTCCTGGATCCGCCCGCTGCTGAGGGACCGCCGGCGGCTCGGCCTGCTCGTCCTCGCCGGCTTCGTCATCGCAGTGAACTGGGGCATCTACATCTACGGGGTCAACTCCGGCCACGTGGTCGAGACCTCCCTCGGGTACTTCATCAACCCGCTGCTCACGGTGGCGCTCGGCGTGCTGGTGCTCGGGGAGCGCCTGCGCTTGGTGCAGTGGCTCGCGGTCGGCCTCGGCGCGGTCGCCGTGGTGGTGCTCACGGTCGACTACGGCCGGCTGCCTTGGATCGCGCTGCTGCTGGCCGCGTCGTTCGGCACCTACGGCCTGGTCAAGAAGACCGTGGGGATCGGACCGGTCGAGAGCCTCACGGTGGAGACATCGGCGCTGTTCGTGCCGGCCGTGGTCTTCCTGGTGGTGCTGCAGGCGAGCGGCCGCAACACGTTCGCCACCCACGGTCCCGGCCATGCGGCGCTGCTTGCGGCCACCGGCGTCATCACGGCCGTGCCGCTGCTGGCCTTCGGCGGCTCGGCCAACCGGGTGCCGCTGAGCTGGCTGGGCATCATGCAGTACCTAACCCCGGCCATGCAGTTCCTGTTGGGGATCCTGGTCTTCCACGAGGCGATGCCACCCCCCCGGTGGATCGGGTTCGGGCTGGTCTGGCTCGGACTGCTGGTGCTCACCTTCGACTCGATTTGGGCGGCCAGCCGACGGACGCCTGCTGCGGACGTCGTGCCGGCCGAGGCCCACTGATCCCGGGAAGCCCCGCCCATGGGCGCCCTGCTGGCAAGGTTGGCGATATGACCGCAGACGCCGCACCAGCTGACCCGTTTCGCACCGAGGAGCGCCGTGGCCTGCGGGCCATGGTCCGCCGGTTCGTCGAGCAGGAGGTGCTGCTGGACCTCGACACCTGGGAGCGGGGCGGGGAGCTGCCGAGGTCGCTGCACGAGCGGGCTGCCGAGGCCGGGCTGCTCGGGGTCAGCTTCCCCGAGTCCGTGGGCGGCTCCGGCGGTGACCTGCTGGACTCCCTCGTGGTGACCGAGGAGGTGCTCCAGGCCGGGGGCAGCGGTGGCCTGGTCGCCGGGCTCTTCACGCACGGGATCGCCCTGCCCCACATCGTCGCTGCCGGTGACCCCGGGCAGGCTGACCGCTTCGTCCGTCCGGTGCTGCAAGGGCGCGCGATCGCCGCGCTCGCAGTGACCGAACCGGACGGCGGCTCGGACGTGGCGGCGCTGCGCACGCGCGCGGTGCGGGACGGCGACAGCTACGTGGTGGACGGCTCCAAGACCTTCATCACGTCCGGCGCCCGCGCCGACTGGGTCACGGTGGCGGTACGGACCGGCGGGCCGGGCTACCCGGGCCTGTCCCTGATCGTCGTCCCGACCGACACCCCGGGGTTCTCGGTGGTCCGCCGGCTGGACAAGATGGGCTGGCGCTGCTCGGACACCGCCGAGCTGTCCTTCGACGGGTGCCGTGTCCCGGCCGAGAACCTGGTTGGCGCCGAGGGCACCGGGTTCCTGCAGCTGGCCGCCCAGTTCGTGGTCGAGCGCATCTCCTTGGCCGTCCAGGCCTACGCCACCGCCCAGCGCTGCCTCGAGCTGGCCACGGCCTGGACCCGCGAGCGGCAGACGTTCGGCCGACCGCTGGCCTCACGCCAGCTGGTCCGGCACCAGCTGGTGGAGATGCACCGGCAGGTCGACGTGGCACGGGTCTACACCCGGCAGGTGGCCCAGCGGCACGCCGCCGGCGAGGAGGTCATCGCCGAGGCGGCGCTGGCCAAGAACACGGCGGTCGCCGCGTGCGAGCACGTGGCCTACCAGGCCGTCCAGCTGCACGGAGGGGCCGGCTTCATCGCCGACCTGGAGGTGGAGCGGCACTACCGCGACACCAGGGTGCTGGCGATCGGCGGCGGCGCGACCGAGGTGATGGCCGAGCTGGCGGCCACCCGGCTGGGCTATTGAGCTGCCGGCCTCCGGCGCCGCTCAGCGGGTGCGCGCGAGCACGACGTCGCACAGCCCCGCGAGCACGTCGCGGGCCGGGACGTCGGGCAGCGGCCGCAGCACCGACCGGGCGTGGTCAGCCCACGTCTTGAGGTCGGCGCGGGCGAGCTCCATCGCCGGGTGCGCCCGGAGCAGGGCGAGCGCCTCGGCGTGCTCGTCGTCGTCCGGCAGCGGACGGCTCAGCAGATCGCGCAGCCGCGCGTCAGCGGGGTCGGTCGCGCGCATCGCGTGGAAGGTGGCCAGGGTCGGTACCCCCTCGCGCAGATCGGTGCCCGGCGTCTTGCCCGACTCGGCCGACTCGCTGGTGATGTCGAGCAGGTCGTCCGAGAGCTGGAAGGCGACGCCGAACCGCTCCCCGAACCGGGCGAGCACCTCCACCACGACATCGTCCGCGCCGGACATCATGGCGCCGAACCGGCCCGAGGTGGCGATCAGCGAGCCGGTCTTGTCCGCGAGGACCGACAGGTAGTGCTCGAGCGGGTCCTGTCCGTCGGCCGGGCCGACCGTCTCCCGGATCTGCCCGGTCACCAGCCGCTCGAAGGTCCGCGCCTGGATGCGGACCGCCTCCGGCCCGAGGTCGGCGAGCAGGTCGGATGCCCTGGCGAACAGGAAGTCACCGGTGAGGATGGCCACCGTGTTGTCCCAGCGCGCGTTGGCCGACTCCGCGCCGCGCCGCAGGGGCGCCTCGTCCATCACGTCGTCGTGGTACAGCGTCGCCAGATGGGTCAGCTCGACGACGACAGCGGCCGGCAGCACCCCCGGCGCGTGCGGGTTGCCGAACTGCGCGGCCAGCAGCACCAGCAGCGGTCGGAACCGCTTGCCGCCCGCGTCGACGAGGTGGCGGGCCGCCTCGCTGACGAACGGGTCGTCGCTCTTGACCGAGGTGCGCAGCAGCTCCTCGACGCTGGCCAGGCCCCGCGCGAGGGCGCCCTCGAGCGCCGAGTCGCCGACGGTGATCTCGAACGGTGCGACCGGCCGGCCGGGTACCAAGCCCTACCTCACGAAGACCGCAGCGCGGTCAGCCAGGTCGAGCAGCGGCTGGGGCAGGACGCCGAGCACGACCGTCACCACGACGCCCACGGTCACGGCAGCCGTGGTGAACGCGCTCGGGACGGCGACCGTGGGGCCGTCGGGGGCAGGCTCGGAGAAGAACATCAGCACGATCACCCGGACGTAGAAGAACGCCGCGACCGCACTCGCCAGGACACCCACGATCGCCAAGGGGGCCGCACCGCCGCCGATCGCCGCAGAGAACACGGCGAACTTCCCGGTGAAGCCACTCGTCAGCGGGATCCCGGCGAGCGCCAGCAGGAACAGCGCGAACGCGCTGGCCACCAGCGGCGAGCGACGGGCCAGCCCGGCCCACTGAGACAGGTGGGTCGCCTCACCTGCGGAGTCACGGACCAGGGTCACCACGGCGAACGCGCCGATCGTGGTGAACCCGTAGGCCACCAGGTAGAACAGCGTGCTGGACACGCCAGCCCGGTCGATCGCGAGCACGCCCACCAGGATGAAGCCCGCGTGCGCGATCGAGGAGTAGGCCAGCAGCCGCTTCACATCGGTCTGGGTCACCGCGAGCACCGAGCCGACGACCATGGTGAGGATCGCGATCGCCCACATCATCGGCCGCCAGTCCCACCGGACCCCGCCCAGGGCGACGTAGAACACCCGCAGCAGCGCGCCGAAGGCGGCGACCTTGGTCCCTGCCGCCATGAACGCGGTCACCGCGGTGGGCGAGCCCTGGTAGACGTCCGGCGTCCAGGAGTGGAACGGGGCGGCGCTGACCTTGAACAGCAGGCCCACCGCCATCATGGCAACCCCGATGAGCAGCAGCGGGTCCCGGCCGACGGTCGAACCGACCGACGAGGCGATCACTCCGAGCTCGAGCGAGCCGGAGAATCCGTACAGATAGGCGATGCCGAACAGCAAGAAGGCCGAGGAGAAGCTGCCAAGCACGAAGTACTTGAGCGAGGCCTCCTGCGAGATGAGCCGCCGGCGGCGGGCCAGCCCGGCCAGGATGTACAGCGGCAGCGAGAGCACCTCGATGGCCACGAACAGCGTCAGCAGGTCGTTGGACGCGGGCAGCAGCAGCATGCCGCCCACCGAGAACAGGGTGAGCGGGTAGATCTCGGTCTGCCGCCAGCCCGCTGTCGCGGCCTCGCGCTCGTCGTCGCTGCCAGGCACCGCCGAGCCGGTGGGCGCGAACGCGTCACCGGACGGGTCGATGGACCGCTCGGACATGAGCAGCACGGCGCCGAGGGACAGCAGGAGCACGGTCCCCTGGATGAACAGGGTGGGTCCGTCGACGGCCACCGCTCCCTCGGCGGTGATGGCCGCGGTGCCGGAGGTCGCGTTGACCACCACCGCGACGAAAGCTGCGATGAGCCCGGCGACGGCGATCGCCTGCTGCACCATGGCCCGGTATCTGCGCGAGACGAACGCCTCCACCAGGACCGAGACCAACGCAGCGGCGAACACCACGAGCATCGGGGCGAGCGCCCCGTAGTCGAGCGAGGGCGTCTGGAACGAGGCAGCAGCCAGCACGATCACTGGGCAGTCCCTTCAGCGCTGGCACCGGATGCGACCGGCACGGTGGGCGTGGGGTCGGTCTGCCCAACGTGCTGCAGGGTGCTCGAGACGGCTGGGTTGATCACATCCAGCAGCGGCTTCGGGAAGAAGCCGAGGGCGATGAGCAGCGCGATCAGCGGGGCCACCGCGAGCACCTCGCGGAGCCCGAGGTCCTTGAACCCCTTCACCCGCTCGCTCGGCTCGCCGGTCGCCACTCGCTGGTACCACAGCAGGACGTACAGCGCCGCGAAGATGATGCCGATGGTCGCCACGATCCCGGCGGCCGGGTAGCGCGTGAACGTGCCGACCAGGACCAGGAACTCGCTGACGAACGTGGACAGCCCCGGCAGGGCCAGCGAGGCCAACCCCATGACCAGGAAGCTGCCGGCGAGCAGCGGAGCGACCCGTTGGACTCCGCCGTAGTCGGCGATGAGCCGGGAGCCGCGCCGGCTGATCAGGAAGCCGGCCACGATGAACAGTCCGGCCGTAGAGAACCCGTGGTTGACCATGTACAGCGTCGACCCGGACTGACCCTGGGTGGTCATCGCGAAGATGCCCAGCGTGATGAACCCGAAGTGCGACAACGACGTGTAGGCGATCAGCCGCATCATGTCGGTCTGCCCGATAGCCGCGAGTGCGCCGTAGAGGATGCCGATGACGGCGATCACCAGGATCGCTGGGGCGAAGTACTTCGACGCGTCCGGGAACAGCGGCAGGCAGTACCGGATCATGCCGAAGGTGCCGACCTTGTCGAGCACGCCGACCAGCAGCACGGCCGTTCCGGGGGTCGACTCGGCCGCCGCATCCGGCAGCCAGGTGTGGAACGGCCACAGCGGCGCCTTGATCGCGAAGGCGAAGAAGAAGCCAAGGAACAGCCACTTCTGCGTGGTCGGGTCGATGTTCAGCCCGGTCAGCGCGGAGAACTCGAAGGTGCCCTTGCCCAGCTGGTTGCCGGACACCGAGTACAGGCCGATCAGCGCCACCAGCATGAGCAGCCCGCCGAACAGGCTGTACAGCAGGAACTTGACCGCGGCGTAGGACCGCTGAGCCCCGCCGAACGCGCCGATCAGGAAGTAGACCGGGATGAGCATCGCCTCGAAGAAGACGTAGAACAAGAACAGGTCGGTCGCCGCGAAGACGCCGATCATCATGGTCTCCAGGACCAGGATGAGCGCGAAGTAGACCTTGACGGGGCGGTTCGAGTCGTCGGCGTCGTTCCAGCCGGCCAGGATGACCACCGGGACGAGCACGGTGGCCAGCGCCACCAGCACCAGGCCGATGCCGTCGACGCCGACCGCGTAGGACACGCCGAAGGCGCTGATCCAGGAGTGCTGCTCGACGAACTGGAACGTCGGCCCGGTCGCGTCGAACGCGGTCGCCATGATCACGGTCAGGACGAGCACGACGAGCGAGACGACCAGGGCCACCTGCTTGGCCAACAGGTCGCGGCCCTTCGGCAGCGCTGCCACGACGACGGCCCCGACGAGCGGGATCACGCCGATGGTGGTCAGCCACGGGAAGGAGGTCACGTCAGATCCTTACCAACACGACGGCGACCACCACGATGGCAGCGCCCGCGAACATGGACAGCGCGTACGAGCGGACGAACCCGGTCTGGGTCCGGCGGCTCCGCGCGGAGATCCCGCCGATCAGGGCGGCCAGGCCGTTCACGGCACCGTCCACCACCCGGTTGTCGAAGAAGACCAGGAACCGGGTGAGGTACTGGCCGGGCTGCATGACCAGGGTCTCGTTGACCACGTCGCCGTAGAGGTCGCGGCGGGCCGCGACCGTGAGCGGTGACACGTCGACCGGCGCGACCTCGGGGACCGGTCGGGTCGCGTACTGCTGGTAGGCCAGCCCGCCCCCCAGCGCGACCACCGCCAAGGTGATGACCGTCAGCACGACGGGCGAGATCACTTGGGTGACCACCGGCTCCGGGCCGAACACCGGCTCGAGGAAGGTGACGAACCGGCCGCCGAGCATGAGCAGCGCACCGCTGACGAGCGACATGAAGGCCAGCACGGCCATCGGGGCGGTCATCACCGTCGGCGACTCGTGCGGGTGGGTGTCGGGCGCCCACCGCTTCTCACCGAAGAAGGTCATGATCACCATGCGGGTCATGTAGAAGGCGGTGATCCCGGCGCCGAGCAGGGCGATGAACCCGAAGGTCCAGCCCTGGACGCCGCCCTTGTCGAAGGCGGCCTCGATGATCTTGTCCTTGGTGAAGTACCCGGCGAACGGCGGGACGCCGATGATCGCCAGATAGCCGAAGATGAAGGTCACGAAGGTCACCGGCATCAGCTTGCGCAGCCCGCCGTACCGGCGCATGTCCACCTCGTCGTTCATGCCGTGCATGACCGACCCGGCGCCGAGGAACAGGTCGGCCTTGAAGAAGCCGTGCGTGAGCAGGTGGGCGATGCCGAACGCGTACCCGATCGGTCCCAGGCCCACGGCCAGGATCATGTAGCCGATCTGGCTCATCGTGGAGCCGGCGAGCGACTTCTTGATGTCGTCCTTGGCGGAACCGACGATGGCACCGAAGATCAGTGTGACCGCGCCGACGATGGCCACCGCGAGCTGCGCTCCGGCCGACAGGTCGAAGATGGCGTTCGAGCGGGCGATCAGGTAGACGCCGGCGGTCACCATCGTGGCGGCGTGGATCAGTGCCGACACCGGGGTCGGGCCGGCCATGGCGTCTCCGAGCCAGGCCTGCAACGGGACCTGCGCCGACTTGCCACAGGCGGCGAGCAGCAGGAGCAGCCCCATCGCGGTCAGCACACCGTGCGAGGCCTGCGATGCCACAGCCGACACCGCGGCGATCGAGACGGTCCCGAACGTGGCGAACATGATCATGATGGCGATGGACAGGCCGATGTCGCCGACCCGGTTCATGACGAACGCCTTGTTCGCCGCCGAGGCGAAGGCCGGGCGGTAGTTCCAGAAGCCGATGAGCAGGTACGACGCGAGACCGACACCCTCCCAGCCCATGTAGAGCGTGAGGTAGCTGTTGGCCAGCACGAGCAGCAGCATCGAGGCGACGAACAGGTTCAGGTAGCCGAAGAACCGGCGGCGGGCCGGGTCGTGGGACATGTACCCGATCGAGTAGATGTGGATCAGGGAGCCGACCCCGGTGATGAGCAGCGCGAAGGACACCGACAGCGGGTCGAGCAGCAGCCCCATGTCGACCCTGAACCCGCCCACCGGGATCCAGGTGTAGACGGTCTGGTTGATGCTGCGGGAGCCGCTGTCGCGGCCGAGCATCGCGAAGAGCATGGCGCTGACGATCACGAAGGACGCGACCGGCATGCCGGTGCCGAGCCAGTGGCCCCACCGGTCGGACCGGCGACCGGCCAGCAGCAGGATCGCGGCACCGAACAGCGGCAGGGCGACTACGAGCCACAGCAGCGAGAAGACGCCGGACGCTGCGACCGGGCTGGCTTCGGCGAGCACGGCCGCGTTCATGCGACGGTCCTCGGGTGCTGCACAGGTGTGCGGGACACGATCATCCTCATCGCCGTCACGGTCAGTACTTCAACAGGCTTGCGTCGTCGATCGAAGCCGACCGCCGGGTCCGGAAGATGGACACGATGATGGCCAGCCCGATCACGACCTCGGCGGCCGCGACCACCATCACGAAGAAGGCCATGACCTGGCCGTGCAGGTTGCCGTTCATGCGCGCGAAAGTGACGAACGCCAGGTTGCTCGCGTTGAGCATCAGCTCCACGCTCATGAACACCACGATCGCGTTGCGGCGGACGAGCACCCCGGTGCCGCCGAGCGTGAACAGCAGCGCGGAGACCACCAGGTAGTACGTCGGGCTCATGCGTCGCCTCCCTCGAGCTCGTCATGTCCGGTCTTGAGCTCGGTCGGCGTCTGCTGGCGCACGCCGCGCTGGCCGAGCGGGACCGGGATGGACGACTCAGCCGGCGTGCCGTCGGGCAGCAGGGCCGGGGTGTCGACCGAGTTGTGACGTGCGTAGACACCGGGGACGGGCAGCGGGGTCCGCTGCTCGCCGTGGAACCGCTGGATCGCCAGCTGGCGCTGGGTGAGCCGGCGGACGACGCGCTCCCGGTGCGCCAGCATCATCGCGCCGAGCGCCGCAGTGATCAGCAGCGCCGAGGTGACCTCGAACGCCCACAGGTAGCGGGTGAAGATCAGCTCGGCGATGCCCTGGACATTGCCGCCCTGGGCCGCGTTCGCGACGTCGACGCCTTCGACCGGCTCGACCACAGCGCGGCCGATGCCGGCGATGAGCAGGATGCCGACGCTCAGGCCCACGACGACGGCCGCGACCCGCTGACCGCGCAGCGTCTCGACGAGGGAGTCGGACGCGTCCACGCCGACCAGCATGAGCACGAACAGGAACAGCATCATGACGGCGCCGGTGTAGACGACCACCTGGACGACGCCCAGGAACACCGCGCCCTGCAGGATGTAGAGGAAGGCCAGGCTGATCATGGTCATGGCCAGCCACAGCGCGCTGTGCACGGCCTTGCGGCTGAGCAGCATCATGACGGCGCCGAGCACGGCCAGCGGGCCGAAGGTCCAAAAGCCGACCGCCTCGCCGCCGGACACCGCCAGCACCGCGCTGCTCACTGCTCGTCCCCGTCCGTCAGGTCGGCCCCCACGGCGGCCTCCTCGGTCCCGTGGTGCCGCGCCACCCAGGCCTCCTGACCGGGCGTCGCCTGGGTCACCTGGCCCCGGTAGTAGTGCTTCTCGTTGGTGCCCTCGACCATCGGGTGGGGGGGCGCCAGCATCCCCGGGAGCATCGGGGCCAGCAGGTCCTGCTTCTCGTAGATGAGGCTGGCCCGGGTGTGGTCGGCGAGCTCGAACTCGTTGGTCATGGTGAGCGCCCGGGTCGGGCAGGCCTCGATGCACAGCCCGCACAAGATGCAGCGCGCGTAGTTGATCTGGTAGACGCCGCCGTACCGCTCACCGGGGCTGAACCGCTCGTCCTCGCTGTTCGGCGCACCCTCGACGTAGATCGCGTCCGCCGGGCAGGCCCAGGCACACAGCTCGCAGCCGATGCACTTCTCCAGGCCGTCCGGGTGCCGGTTCAGCTGGTGCCGACCGTGGAACCGCGGAGCGGTCGTCTTGTGCTCCTCCGGATACTGCTCGGTGACGACCTTCTTGAACATGGTCTGGAAGGTCACCCCGAAGCCGCGGCCGGGGATCTTGACGTCAGCCACCGAAAGGCTCCTCGTCTTGAGCGACGGTCTCGTCGTCCTCGCTGAACGCGCCCGCAGGCACGACGGCGGCGGCTCGGGTCGTCGCCGCGGACAGCGGCGGCACCGGGAAGCCTCCCGCGAACGGGTCGAACTCCCTCGGCGGGGCCTTGGGCCGGGCGGCGGCGCGCTTGATGGCCTGCCCCTCGGCGATGTACCAGGCCAGCAGGACCACCGCAGCGACCACCCCGATGCCGATGACCAGCCGGGTGAGGTCGACGCCCTGGGTCCGCACCACGCGCACGGCCGCGACCGCGACGATCCAGCCCAGTGAGACCGGGATGAGGACCTTCCAGCCGAGCTTCATGAACTGGTCATAGCGCAGCCGGGGCAGCGTGCCGCGCAGCCACACGAACACGAAGACGAAGGCGAGCACCTTGCCGAAGAACCAGATCAGCGGCACCCAGCCCTCGTTCGCCCCGCTCCACAGCGAGATCGGCCAGGGGGCCCGCCAGCCGCCCAGGAACAGCGTGGTGGCCAGCGCCGAGACAGTGGCCAGGTTGACGTACTCGGCGAGGAAGAACAGCGCGAACTTCAGTGACGAGTACTCGGTGTGGAAGCCACCCACCAGCTCGCCCTCGGCCTCCGGCAGGTCGAACGGTGCCCGGTTGGTCTCGCCGACCATCGCGATCACGTAGATGGCGAAGGACAGCGGCACCACCAGGATGAACCAGCGGGGCTGCTGCGCCGCGACGATGCTCGAGGTGGACATCGAGCCGGACACCAGGAAGACCGCGACGAAGGACAGGCCCATCGCGATCTCGTAGCTGATCATCTGGGCGGTGCTGCGCAGGCTGCCCAGCAGCGGGTAGGTGGAGCCGGACGACCAGCCGGCCAGCACGATGCCGTAGATCCCCACCGAGGCGACGGCCAGGACGTACAGCACACCGACCGGGAAGTCGGTCAGCTGCAGCGGAGTCTGGTGGCCGAAGATCGAGACCACCGGACCGAACGGGATCACCGCCCAGGCCAGGAAGGCCGGGATGGTGGCCAGGATCGGCGCCAGGAAGTACACGGCCCGGTCGGCGGCCTTGGGGAGGATGTCCTCCTTCAGCGCCAGCTTCACTCCGTCGGCGAGGCCCTGGATCAGGCCGAACGGACCGGTCCGGTTCGGGCCGAGGCGGTTCTGCATGCGGGCCACGACCCGGCGCTCGAACCAGATGTTGAACAGGGTGAGCAGCACGAGGACCAGGAAGATACCGACGGCCTTGAGCAGGATGAGCCACCACGGGTCGGTGCCGAACATCCCGAGGTTGTCCTCGGTTGTCACGACCGCGCCGAGCAGTCCGGTGGTCACGCGGCACCCCCTGCACTCAGTCCGACGATGGCCCCGTACCCGACCTGCAGGTCGCGGTGCACGGCCGAGCCCACGGAGTTGCCCGGCAGCCAGACCACGGCGTCCGGCATCTCGGTGACCTCGACCGGCAGCTCGACCGACCCATGCTCGGTGCTCACCCGCAGGGAGCCCCCGGCGGCGACGCCGACGGCCCCCGCCGTCACCGCTGAGACCCGGGCCACCGACGGGTGCGCGGTCCCGGCCAGGTGCGGCTCGCCGTCCTGCCCACGACCCGCGTCGAGGAGCAGCCGCCAGGTGGCCAGCGCAGCCGATTCGGGTCCAGGCTCGGGCGGAGCCGAGGCCGGGACGTCGGGGGCGGTGACCCGCGTGCCCTGCCACGGCTCGAACTCGGCGAGCTCACGGCGCACCGCGTCGACGGTGTCCAGGCCCAGCCGGACGTCGAGCTCGGCGGCCAGCATCGAGAGCACCCGGCTGTCCGGCATGGCCGACGAGCCGTGCAGCACCTGGTCGAAGGCCCGGCCGCAGCCCTCCCAGCTGACGAACGTCCCGGCCTTCTCGGCCGGCGGCGCCACGGGCAGCACGACGTCGGCGCGCTCGGTGACTGCGCTGTCGCGGACCTCGAGGCTCACCAGGAAGCCGACCGAGTCGAGCGCCGCGAGGGCGCCGGACGGGTCGGGCAGGTCGTCGACCTCGACTCCGGCGACGACCAGCGCCGCCAGCTCACCAGCGGCGGCCGCCGCGAGCATCGCGGAGGTGTCCCGACCGGGGCCCTCGGGCAGCTGCCCGGCGCCCCAGACGGCCGCAGCGTCGACCCGGGCCGCGGCGTCGGCGACCGGGCGCCCACCCGGCAGCAGCCCGGGCAGCGCACCGCCCTCGACCGCGCCGCGCTCACCCGCTCGCCGCGGCACCCAACCCAGCTTGGCGCCGGTGGCCGCAGCCAGCCTCCCCGCGGCGGACAGCGCCCCGGGGACTCCGGCCAGGCGCTCCCCCACGAGGAGCACCGCACCGGGCTCGCGCAGCAGCCGGGCCGCGTCCGCGGCCGGCCCCTCGGCGGCCGACGACCCGGCCAGCGCGTCCAGCGCCTGGGCCTCGGCCCCGGGGACGGTCGGGATCAGCCGGCCGAACACCCGCTCGAGACCCGGGCTGGCGAACGGTGCCACTGCGATGACCGGAAGGCCGTACCGCCGGGCCGCCTTGCGCAGCCGCAGGTAGACGATCGGCGACTCCTCCTCCGGCTCGAAGCCGGCGAGGACGACGACGGGCGCGGCCTCCAGGTCGGCGTAGGTCGGCACCGACGGAGAGCCCAGGCCGCGGCCGGCCACGAGCGCGGCCAGGAAGTCGGCCTCCTCGGCTGAGTGGGTCCGGGCCCGGAAGTCGACGTCGTTGGTGCCCAGCGCGACCCGGGCGAACTTGGCGTAGGCGTAGGCGTCCTCGGCCGTGAGCCGACCGCCGGCCAGCACCCCGACCCCCGCAGCCTCGCGGGCGGCGGCCAGCCCACGCGCCGCGGCGTCCAGCGCCTCGGGCCAGGACGCGGCCACCAGCACACCGTCGGTCCCCCGGACGAGAGGGGCGGCCAGCCGGTCCGGCTGGGTGCTCGAGTGGAACGCCCAGCGACCCTTGTCGCAGTTCCACTCCTCGTTCACGGCGGGGTCGTCGCCGGCCATCCGGCGCAGCACGGCGTTGCGCCGGTAGTCGGTGCGCAGGGCGCAGCCCGACGCGCAGTGCTCGCACGCCGTGGGCGTGGACACCAGGTCGAACGGCCGCGAGCGAAATCGGTACGCCGTCCCGGTGAGCGCACCCACCGGGCAGATCTGCACCGCGTTGCCGGAGAAGTAGGAGTTGAACGGCTGCCGCGCGTAGATGCCCACCTGCTGGTCGGCGCCGCGCTCGACCAGCTCGATGAACGGGTCACCGGCGATCTGCGCGGCGAACCGGGTGCACCGGGCGCAGGAGATGCAGCGCTCGCGGTCCAGCAGCACCTGGCTGGACAGTGGGATCGGCTTGGGGAAGGTGCGCTTGGTGCCGTTGAAGCGGGACTCGGCACGGCCGTTGGACATGGCCTGGTTCTGCAGGGGGCACTCGCCGCCCTTGTCGCAGATCGGGCAGTCCAGCGGGTGGTTGATCAGCAGCATCTCCATGACGCCGTGCTGCGCCTTGTCGGCGATCGGCGAGGTGAGCTGGGTGCGCACGACCATGCCGTCCGCGACCGTCGTCGTGCACGACGCCGCGGGCTTGCCCTGGCCCTGCACCTCGACCAGGCACTGGCGGCAGGCGCCGACCGGGTCGAGCAGCGGGTGGTCGCAGAAGCGCGGGACGGCGATGCCCAGCTCCTCGGCGGCCCGGATGATCAGGGTGCCCTTGGGCACGCTGGTCTCGATCCCGTCGATGGTCAGGCTGACCAGGTCGGTCCGCTGCTCCACAGCGCCGCTGCCGGGGGTTCCGGTGGTCACGGTCATCAGGCGTGCGCTCCCGCGAAGACGGTGGAGGCCACCGGGTCGAACGGACATCCGCCCTGCTCGAGGTGCGCGATGTACTCGTCCCGGAAGTACTGGATGGAGGACGTGACCGGGCTGGTCGCGCCGTCGCCGAGCGCGCAGAACGCGCGCCCGAGGATGTTGTCGGATAGGTCGAGCAGCTTGTCGAGGTCCTCGGGGCTGCCCTCCCCGCGCTGGAGCCGGTCCAGGATCTGCACCAGCCAGTACGTGCCCTCGCGGCAGGGCGTGCACTTGCCGCAGGACTCGTGCTTGTAGAACTCGCTCCAGCGCAGCACCGCGCGAACCACACAGGTGGTCTCGTCGAAGATCTGCAGCGCCTTGGTGCCGAGCATGGACTTGACCGCGGCGACGCCCTCGTAGTCGAGCGGCACGTCGAGGTGCTCGGCCGTGAGCAGCGGGGTGGACGAGCCCCCCGGTGTCCAGAACTTCAGCTCGTGGCCCTCCCGGACCCCGCCCGCCAGCTCGAGCAGCTCGCGCAGGGTGACCCCCAGCGGGGCCTCGTACTGGCCCGGCCGGGTCACGTGCCCGGACAGCGAGTACAGCGTGAAGCCCGGCGACTTCTCGGACCCGAAGGAGCGGAACCAGTCCACGCCGCCGCGCACGATGGCCGGGACCGACGCGATCGACTCGACGTTGTTCACCACGGTCGGCGACGCGTACAGGCCGGCGATCGCCGGGAACGGTGGCCGCAGCCGGGGCTGCCCGCGCCGGCCCTCGAGGGAGTCCAGCAGCGCGGTCTCCTCGCCGCAGATGTAGGCGCCGGCACCTGCGTGCACAGTCACGTCGAGGTCGAACCCGGAGCCGAGGATGTTCGGGCCGATCAGCCCGGCGGCCGTCGCGTCGGCGACCGCCTGCTGCACCCGCCGGATCACGTGCAGCACCTCGCCGCGCACGTAGATGAACGCGTGGTGCGCCCGGATCGCATACGCGGCGATGACGACGCCCTCGACCAGCTGGTGCGGGTCGGCCATGAGCAGCGGAATGTCCTTGCAGGTGCCCGGCTCGGACTCGTCTGCGTTGACCACCAGGTAGTGGGGCTTGCCGTCGCCCTGCGGGATGAAGCCCCACTTCATGCCGGTCGGGAAGCCCGCGCCGCCACGGCCGCGGAGCCCGGAGTCCTTGATCAGCGCGATGACGTCGTCGGGGGGCATCGCCAGGGCCTTGGACAAGGCGGCGTACCCCTCGCGCGCGCGGTAGCTGCCCAGCGTCCAGGAGCGGTCGGCGTCCCAGTGCGCGGACAGCACCGGCGTGAGCGTGGCCACGTCAGGAGTCCTTCGGGGTCTCGGCGCCGGCCTCACGCGCCACGTGACCGAGCTCTCGGGCCACCGACAGTCCGGCCAGGGTCGCCGGCCCGGCCGAGGGGCCCTCGTCGGCGAGCCCGTCGGGGAAGCCCGCGAGCACCCGCTCGGCCTCGGTGAACTTGACCACCTGCGGGCCACGGGTGGACCGGACCTCGGCGCCGGACCGGAGGCGGTCGACGACGTCGACCGCGCTGTCCACCGTCTGGTTGTCGAAGAACTCCCAGTTGACCATCATTACGGGGGCGTAGTCGCAGGCCGCGTTGCACTCGACGTGCTCGAGGGTGATCGCGCCGTCCGCCGTGGTCTCGTCGTTGCCGACCCCGAGGTGGTCCTTCAGCGCTCCGAAGATCGCGTCGCCGCCCATGATCGCGCACAGCGTGTTCGTGCAGACACCCACGTGGTAGTCGCCGACCGGGTGCCGCTTGTACATCGTGTAGAAGGTCGCCACGGCGCTCACCTCAGCCGTGGTGAGGTCGAGGAGCTCGGCGCACAGCTCGATGCCCTCCGGGGTGACGTACCCGTCCTCGGCCTGCACGAGGTGCAGCATCGGCAGCAGCGCGGAGCGCGGCTTCGGGTAGCGCGCCATGATCGCGCGCATCTCTTCGCGCGTGCTGTCGGTCAGTGCCATGGGTCAGCGATCAACTCCACCCATCACGGGGTCGATGCTCGCGACCGCGACGACGACGTCGGCCAGCTGGCCGCCCTCGCACATCGCGGCCACGGCCTGCAGGTTGGTGAACGAGGGCTCGCGGTAGTGCACCCGGTACGGGCGGGTGCCGCCGTCGCTGACGATGTGCACGCCGAGCTCGCCGCGGGGGGACTCGATCGCCTGGTAGACCTGGCCGGCCGGGACGTGGAACCCCTCGGTCACCAGCTTGAAGTGGTGGATCAGGGCTTCCATGGACTCGCCCATGATCTGCCGGATGTGGTCGAGGGAGTTGCCCATGCCGTCCGAGCCGAGCGCCAGCTGCGCCGGCCAGGCGATCTTCTTGTCCTCCACCATCACCGGCCCAGGGGTGAGCCGGTCCAGGCACTGCTCGACGATCTTCAGCGACTCCTGCATCTCCGCCATCCGGATGAGGAACCGTCCGTAGGAGTCGGAGGTGGTCTGGGTCGGGACGTCGAACTCGTAGGTCTCGTAGCCGCAGTAGGGCTGCATCTTGCGCAGGTCCCAGGCCAGCCCGGTGGACCGCAGGATCGGCCCGGTCAGGCCGAGGGCGACCGCGCCGGACAGGTTCAGGTAGCCGATCCCGACCGTGCGCCCCATCCAGATGCCGTTGTCGACGAGCAGCTTCTCGGTGTCCGTGAGCCGGCTCTTCAGCTTCTTGACGGTCTCCGCGATCTGGTCGACCGCACCCGGCGGGAGGTCCTGGGCCACGCCCCCGGGGCGGATGAACGCGTGGTTCATGCGCAGGCCGGTGACCAGCTCGAAGACGTCCAGGATCAGCTCACGCTCGCGGAACCCGAAGATCATCGCGGTGAGGGCGCCGAGCTCCATGCCGCCCGTGGCGATCGCCACCAGGTGGGAGGAGATCCGGTTGAGCTCCATGAGCATGACCCGGATCACACTGGCCCGCTCCGGGATCTGGTCGGTGATCCCGAGCAGCTTCTCCACGGCCAGGCAGTACGCCGTCTCGTTGAACAGCGGCGCCAGATAGTCCATGCGGGTCACGAACGTGACGCCCTGGGTCCAGCTGCGGAACTCGAGGTTCTTCTCGATGCCGGTGTGCAGGTAGCCGACGCCGCACCGGGCCTCGATGACGTTCTCGCCGTCGAGCTCGAGGATCAGCCGGAGCACGCCGTGGGTGGACGGGTGCTGCGGTCCCATGTTGACGACGACGTGCTCCTGGCGGCCACCGGAGACGCCGCGCACCACGGTGTCCCAGTCGGCGCCGGTGACCGTGTACACGGTCCCCTCGGTGGTCTCCCGCGAGCCCGCGTACGCGTCGGCCACCGGACCGGACGCCGCGGCGCCGGCCGAGCCGAAGGTGATGTTGTCGGTGGACATCAGCTGTAGACCCTCCGCTGGTCGGGGGGCGGGATCTCGGCGCCCTTGTACTCCACCGGGATCCCACCGAGCGGGTAGTCCTTGCGCTGCGGGTGGCCGGGCCAGTCGTCCGGCATCAGGATCCGGGTCAGCGCCGGGTGACCGTCGAAGATGATCCCGAAGAAGTCGTAGGTCTCCCGCTCGTGCCAGTCGTTCGTGGGGTACACGCTGGTCGCCGTGGGGATGTGCGGGTCGGCGTCCGGGACGGCGACCTCGACCCGCAGCTGCCGGTTATGGGTCAGCGAGCGCAGGTGGTAGACGGCGTGCAGCTCGCGGTCGGTGTCGTCGGGGTAGTGGACCCCGCTGACCCCGAGCGACATCTCGAACCGCAGCAGCGGGTCGTCGCGCAGGGCCTGCAGCACCTCGACGACCTTCTCCCTGCGCACGTGGATCGTCATCTCGCCACGGTCGATGACCACACCCTCGACGGCGTCGCCGTACGACGGCAGGACGCGCTCGAGCGTGTCGGCGGCCTCGTCGAACCAGCCGCCGTACGGGCGCGGGGTCGCACCGGGCATCGCCACGGTGCGCACCAGCCCGCCGTAGCCGGACGTGTCGCCCGAGCCGTGCACCCCGAACATGCCGTGCCGCACGCCGATGACCTCGGCGGCCTCTGCTTCGGCGGGGACGACCTCTCCGCCGCTCTCGAGACCGTGGTTGCCCTCGGTCACCGGAGCAGTCCCTTCATCGCCGAGGTGGGCAGCGCGGTGAGCGCGATCTGCTCACGCTCCTCGACCTGACGCTCGCGGTTGGCGCCCAGCTTCGAGTGCTGGATCTGGTCGTGCAGCTTCAGGATCGCGTCCATGAGCATCTCCGGCCGCGGCGGGCAGCCGGGCAGGTAGATGTCCACCGGCACGACGTGGTCGACGCCCTGCACGATGGCGTAGTTGTTGAACATGCCGCCGGAGGAGGCGCACACCCCCATCGACAGCACCCACTTGGGGTTCGGCATCTGGTCGTAGATCTGCCGCAGCACGGGGGCCATCTTCTGGCTCACCCGCCCGGCCACGACCATCAGGTCGGCCTGCCGCGGAGAGGCGCGGAAGACCTCCATGCCGAAGCGCCCGAGGTCGTAGCGGGGGCCGCCGGAGGACATCATCTCGATGGCGCAGCAGGCCAGCCCGAACGTCGCCGGCCACAGCGAGCTCTTGCGCATGTAGCCGGCGACCTGCTCGACCGTGGTCAGCAGGACGCCGCTCGGCAGCTTCTCCTCGAGTCCCATCCAGGCTCTCCTGATCGGTGGACGTCAGTCCCACTCAAGGCCGTCGCGCCGCCATACGTAGGCGTAGACGACGGCCAGGGTGGCGATGAACAGGACCATCTCGACGAGTCCGAAGACCCCGAGCCGGTCGAAGGTGACGGCCCACGGGTAGAGGAACACGATCTCGATGTCGAAGATGATGAACAGCATCGCGGTGAGGTAGTACTTCACCGGGAAGCGCCCGCCACCGATCGGCTGCGGCGTGGGCTCGATGCCGCACTCGTAGGCGTCCGACTTGGCCCGGTTGCGACGGCGGGGCCCGATGAACATGCCACCCACCACCGAGACCAGGGCGAAAGCCCCGGCGATGGCTCCGAGAACGATGACGGGGACGGAAGCGTTCATGCCGCTTCGCACTCCTTCCGCTGCATCTTCGACGACGTCGACGGACACGTCCCGACCGCCGGGCAGTCCCATCCTAGGGGGCTCGCAAGGTCCGTCCGGACGCGCACCCGGACCTCCGGGGGGACCCCCCGCGGCACCATTGCCGCGACTGCGCTGGACACCCCGACCCCTTCACTTGTGAACATCTTCACGAGCCGCGCGTCAGTCTATGACCTTGGTCGCGGGCCACCGTCAGCAGCCTCAGTCGGGCCGAACCGCGCGGTGCAGCGCGACGATGCCCGCCGAGAGGTCCCGCCAGGCCACCTGGTCCCAGCCGGCCGCCGTGAGGAGCGCCGCCAGCCCGCGCTGGTCCGGCCAGGCCCGCACCGACTCGGCGAGGTAGACGTAGGCGTCCGGGTTGTTGGCCACCGCCTTCGCGATCGAGGGCAGTGCGCGCATGAGGTACTCGACGTACAGCGTGCGGAACGGCGCCCAGGTGGGGTGGCTGAACTCGGCGACCACCAGCCGCCCACCGGGTCGGGTCACCCGCAACATCTCGGCCAGGGCAGCAGCCGTGTTGTGCACGTTGCGCAGCCCGAAGGAGATCGTGACTGCGTCGAAGGAGGCATCCTCGAACGGCAGGCTCAGCGCGTCGCCGGCCACGAAGCTGAGGGCCGACTGCCGTTGCTTGCCCACGCACAACATGCCGAGGGAGAAGTCGCAGGGCACCACCTGGGCGCCCGCCGCGGCGAACGGCGCGCTGGACGTCCCGGTGCCGGCCGCGAGGTCGAGGATCCGCTGGCCGGGACGGGCGTCGACGGCACGGACGACGGCCCGCCGCCAGGCCCTGGTCTGGCCCAATGAGAGCACGTCGTTGGTGAGGTCGTAGCGCTCGGCCACGCCGTCGAACATCGCGGC
>DATCDE010000217.1 GCA_036510875.1 Actinomycetes bacterium | reverse complement strand
GCTGATGGTCACGATGCTCGAGGACGACACCTCGGTGTTCGCCGCCATGCGCGCGGGTGCTCGTGGCTACATCCTCAAGGGCGCAACACCCGACGACATCGTGCGAGCCATCCGAACAGTGGCAGCCGGAGAGGTGATCTTTGGAGCCGCGCTCGCCCGTCGCATGGGCCACTTCTTCACAGCCGGACGCGACGGCGAGGCACATCCCTTCCCCGAACTCACGACACGTGAGCGAGACGTCCTCGGCCTCATCGCGGATGGCCGCTCCAACACCGACATCGCAACCGCGCTCGGCCTGAGCGAGAAGACAGTGCGCAACAACGTCTCGAACATCTTCGCCAAGCTGCTGGTTCATGACCGCGCGGCCGCCGCCGTCAAGGCGCGCACAGCCGGCCTCGGCTCCTGAGGCCCGCCAGGAAGTGACGGCGACACTTCCTGGTGCCCGACTGCGCCGCCGGCCCTACTACCGCTACTCGCTTGAATGGCTCAAGCCGTAGAGGACGCACGCGCCGAAGTGATGCCGTTCGGGTGCGCATCCATGGCCCGCCGAACATGCAGTTGTAGGCAGCATCGGGCCCCTGGCAGGACTTGCTTCGGTGGTCAACAGCAGCCCCCCCGTCCCGTGCATATCCCATGCCAAGACGCAGGTCCGGTGACCCCTGGGATTTCGACCCAGAGGTCACGTCCACCCTCGTGCGCCCGCGTCCACGCCCGTCCAGTCGATCAAGCATCTCGGGCGAGGGGCGGCAGACCGCCTGTTGACCACAACGCAAGAGGCATGACCGCCAAGATCGGTGATCATGCCTCTGAACTGCGCTTACGTTGGTAGCGGGGGCAGGATTTGAACCTGCGACCTCTGGGTTATGAGCGACGGTGCCTGGATGTCTGTGGACACTCACCTACAGCAGTGGAACGACGTCTACGCAGGTCAACGACCCGCACCGTCGCTCAACGTCCAGCCGCGTCCTGCATCGTCCACTCCGCCGATGTTGACCATCGGTTGACCGCGTCGAGAGCTCGCTCGGCTCTGACGGGGTACCGAGATTCGCGTCGTGAAGCTCAGATCGATAGCGGCACATAGGCGTCAGTCGCGTAACGGCGTCCCCAAGGCCCAATGGGGCGGGCAGCGTGAGCGCCATGAGCCTCAGCGCGACGGGCGACGTCGCGCCCGCCTGCGCTGCATGCTCTCGTCGGCATCCGCGTGCTCACGACTTCGGAAGCCACACAATCTCGGAGACCTTCATGGCTCCGTTGACCTCAGTCACCCGGTAGACCGCGATGCCCGTCAGATCGACCCCCGCATCACTCGCGGTGATGTGGGTCGGGACCGCAATCTCATCGGTTCCCGACATCACCCCGGGGCTGACCGCGTCGATGTGGAACGTCGGCCCCATCTGATCGGTGAACCACTTGGTGAACTGCGTGCCCGCAAACGGGCCCTCCGACATCGTGCCAGCAACGATGCCGGAGAAGACGATGTCGCTCGTCGTGGCCGCCGCCACGGCTGCGGGGTCGTGGGCGTTGCGGGCATCCATGAACGCCGTGACGGCAGTCATCGCCGCCTGCTGCTCACTGCTCCCGCGATGATCGGCATACGCCCACGCACCCAACCCGATGACCGCGATCAACGCGACCGCAAGTCCGCCTGCCAGCCACCAGGCCAGCGCCGACCTGTGGTGCTCGACCGGTGCCGTCTCAGGAATCGATTGGTGCTGAACATCAGTCACTGCACTCACCTCCCAGCCGCCACACCAGCAACCAGGGCTACACCGCCCCGGGCGGCCAACTCCAGGCTACGAGGGTCCAGGCCCGTGAAGCGCGACCAGAAGCGGGGGGCGCAATGAAGCGACCGGATGCCGGATCCTCGACTGAGAACCGAGTGAGATCGGCACGTCTGCTCGGCTATCCGGACGCAATCCGTCCGACATAGGCGAAGGTTGAGGCGTCCCCCGACCCGCCAGCGTGGGCCCGGTAGAGGTGTCGAGTGTGGTCGGCCATCGTCACGACTGCCTCATCGGCATCGGATTCCGTCTCGATCTCGCGCCCGTCCGTCGGCCCACATGGGAGTCTCCTCTGGGCGCTGAGGGGGTAGGCCGAGCCGGTTGTCGGCGAGACAGCAGCACCGCGGAGAATCCTGGCCGTCCGGGACATGGGCCTCTGTCTGCCGGGTCGCGCGCGCGGGGACGCTACGGGGACTGCCCGCGCGCGTCGGGCCTCATCAAGGAGTGAACACATGCCTCGTCGCTACGAACTCGTCGGTGCGTTCGCCCTCTTCGTCGGTGGTGCCGCGGTCGTGCTGCAGTACCTCGTGACGCCGGTGAGCGGCAGCATGGGGGGCGCGGAACTCCTCGCCACGGTCACCGAGCATCGAACCGCGATGGGGTGGGCCCTGGCGCTCGACTTCCCAGTGCTCCTCGCCGCGCCCGCGTTCCTGTTCATCGGATACCTGGCGCAGGCCCGGACGTCC
This sequence comes from Actinomycetes bacterium, assembly GCA_036510875.1. Classification (NCBI taxonomy): domain Bacteria; kingdom Bacillati; phylum Actinomycetota; class Actinomycetes; species Actinomycetes bacterium. The sequence goes on along the minus strand of DATCDE010000217.1, from coordinate 2,802 downwards.
GTGCTCGCCTCGATCGCGACCGCGTTCCTGTTCTTCCCGTTCGTGGTTAGCCTGCCGGCCATCTTCGGGCTGGACGGCTTGGCGTTCTTGGCTAGCGAGGAGCCGAACCAGGTGGCGATGGTGCACCTTCTCGACAGCTGGCAGGGCTCGACCTGGTTCGCGCTGAGCGTGCTCCCCTACGTGCTGCTGCAGATCGTCGGCGGCATCCTCCTGGCCATCGCTCTCCGGCGGGTGACGAGCGTCCCGTCCTGGGTCGCCCTCGCCACCGGTGCCTGGCCGCTGTTCGCGGTCGCCGGCCAGGAGAGCGGCGTTCGCGTCATCGCCGTCATCGGCTATGCACTGCTCTTCGCCACCTGGGCCGTCTTCGCGATGCTCCTCCTGCGTGGCCGCCAGCCCGCCGCGGCGCAGCCGGCTCTCGTCACTGCCTGACAGCGCGCAGGCGCGCGGGGAAGAATCCGGACTATGAACCGCTGGGCCGTCGTCCTGGGCCGCGGGGGCATCGCCCTCGCGGCCTGGGGCACGGTGGTCGCGCTGGTCGCGGTCGCGACTTGGGACCGAAGCCTGTTCCCGATCCTCATCGCTGTCGAGACGATCCCGATGCTTCCGCTCGCGATCCTCGGTGCGAGCGCCGTGCGGGCGGCGCCTGGCAACGTCGTCGGCTGGCTTCTCCTGGCCGGCGGAGCCTTCATGGCCGCGGCCACGGCGTCATACCTCTATGCCCGCATCGCCTTCGACCAGGGCCAGGACCTGCCACTCGCCCACCTCGCAGGGTGGCTGGACGGATGGCCATGGGTGCCCGCGCAGCTCAGCGTCGCGCTCTTCGTCCCGCTGCTCTTCCCCGACGGGCGGCTCCCGTCGAGGCGGTGGCGCATCGCGATCGGCATCAACATCGCCGTCTGCGTGCTACTGCTCGTGTCCACCCTCCTCGACCCGCATCTGCTGGACTGGCCGGACCGGCACAACCCCACCGGCATCAGCGGCGGTGTCGGTGACCTCGCGCACGGCCTGATGACCGCCATCGTCCTCGTCGCGCCGATGACCCTCGCCGGGGCCATCGGTTTCGAGATCAAGCAGCGCAAGGCGACCGACGCGACCGCGCGCGCGGCAGCCCGACTGGTGCGACCGGCGGTGTGGATGCTGACGGCCTCGTGGTGGGCGTGCGTGGTCATCTCGTCCTCTGGCGCGCCGTCCCTCTACGCGCTGCCGTTCGAGTCCCTCGGCATGGCCGCCGTCGGCGTCACCTGCTGGCTGGCGATCCGGCGCTATGGCCTGTTCGATGCCCGGCTGGTCGTGCGCCGCAGTCTCGTCTACGGCGCCTTGAGCGCGTGCGTCCTCGTCGTGTACGGCATGGTGGCGTTCCTCCTCGCCCGCGTCGGCGCCTCCAGCGCGACGGCACCGGTCGCCGTTGTCGTCGCGATCCTGATCGCGGTGCCGTTGCGGGACCGACTCCAGCGAGCCGCGAACCGCCTAGTCTTCGGCCTGCGTGACGACCCCGTGGCGACCCTGCTCGCGCTCGGCGACCAGTTGGAGCGGGCCGCCGTGGCAGACGACGTCCTGCCCGGGGCCGCCCAGTCGCTGCAACGGACGCTGCGGCTCCAGCACGTGGCCATCCTGGACGGCGACACGGTGGCCGCCGAGGCCGGGCAGCCCAGCGACGGCCGACGGGTACGGGTGCCGCTGGTGTACGCCGGTGAGACCGTCGGCACGCTCGTCGCGACCCAGTCCGAGGGCGACACCCCCATGGACGCCGAGCGGCACGCGTTGCTCACGGGCATCGCACGCCCGGTCGCAGCCGCGCTTCGCACTACGGCGCTCAGCCGCGACCTCGCTGCTGCACACGAACGACTCGTCTCCGCGACCGAGGAGGAACGGCGTCGACTGCGACGCGACCTGCACGACGGCCTGGGTCCCGCCCTGTCCAGCGCGGTGCTCGGCGTCTCACGCGCGAACGCCCTGCTCGAGACGCGGCCCGATGCAGCAGCAGAACAGCTCAGGACGCTCACCGCCCAGCTGCAGGAAGCCGTCGCCGACGTACGACGCCTGGTGTACGACCTGCGTCCGCCCGCCCTCGACGATCTCGGCCTTGTCAGGGCCTTGGACGAGCAGGCGAGGTCGCTTGGCAACTTCACGGTCAGCGGCCCGATGGACATGCCATCGCTTCCGGCAGCGGCAGAGGTGGCTACCTATCGTATTGCGATGGAGGCGATGACCAACTCCGTCCGGCACGCCAGGGCCGCCAGCGGCTCGGTGGAGATCCGAGTCGACGAGGGCCTCCACCTCACCGTCCGCGATGACGGGATCGGGCTTCCGGTCGGCTACCGAGCTGGAGTCGGTATCACGTCGATGCGGGAACGCGCAGCCGAGCTAGGCGGTACCTGCGTCGTCGAGGCCGCGCCTGACGCAGGGACGGTGGTGAGGGCATGGTTGCCGATCTAGATGCACGCATCAGCGTCGTCGTCGTCGACGACCACCCCATGTTCCGTGCCGGCCTGCGCACTCTCGTGGAGGAAGCCGACGGACTATCTCTCATTGGTGAAGCTGACAACGCCGAGACGGCGATCGCGGTCTGCGAGGAGGTCGTGCCCGACGTCGTCCTGCTGGACATCAAGATGCCGGGCTCAAGCGGTATCGATGTGACGCGTCACCTCGTGGGCGTCCTGCCGAGCGTGGCCGTGCTGATGGTCACGATGCTCGAGGATGACACCTCGGTGTTCGCCGCCATGCGCGCGGGTGCTCGTGGCTACATCCTCAAGGGCGCAACACCCGACGACATCGTGCGAGCCATCCGAACAGTGGCAGCCG
>DATCDE010000216.1 GCA_036510875.1 Actinomycetes bacterium | reverse complement strand
GCAGAAGGGCACCTTCATGCCGGAGGGGGGAAGTAGCGGGTGAGGACCGCGGCGGCGCCGTCCTCGGCCCAGGAGTAGGTCACCTCGTCGGCGGCGTCCTGGACGGCGGGTGGGGCGTCTCCCATGGCGACGGCGAGCGCGGCCCAGCCGAACATCTCCAGGTCGTTGCGGTGGTCGCCGACCGCCAGCGTCGCGTCCGCGGCGACCCCGAGCCGCAGCCGGGCCGCCTCGAGGGCCGACGCCTTGGACACCCCGGCCGGGGCCAGGTCCAACCAGGCCGTGTAGCCCACCGCGTAGTTGACCCCGTGCAGCCCGATCCGCTCGACCACCTCGAGGAACTCGTGCGGGGCGTACTCCGGCGCCCGGACGACGACACGGGTGACCGGCTCGGCCACCAGCTGCTCCAGGGGCACCACCTGGACGTCGCCGCTGAGCTCGCCGTCCGGGAACGGGGCGGTGACCCGGTAGCCCAGGCCGAGCTGCTCGACGGCGAACAGCGCATCCGGCAGCTCGGCCAGCAGCAGCGCCACGGCCGCCCGCGCGTCGAACGTCGTGACGTTGACGATCTCGCTGGCCCCGCCGACCAGCCGGGCCAGCACCGCGCCGTTGCTGCAGACCAGGTACCCGTCGGTGAGCCCCAGCTCGGCGGCGACCGGCTCGGTCGCATGCACCGAGCGCCCGGTCGCGATCACCACGTGTGACGCCTTGGCGGCCCGGCCGACCGCCTCGACCACGGCCGGTGTCACCGTCTCCTCCGGCCCGACCAGCGTGCCGTCGAGGTCCAGCGCGACGAGTGTGGGGACCCAGGGCTCCGGGCGGATCATCCGCCGACCGGCGCGAGCGCCTCCCGGCCGCCGAGGTAGCGCCGCAGCGCCGCGGGGACCGTCACCGACCCGTCCGCCTGCTGGTGGTTCTCCAGCAGCGCCACGATGGTCCGGGTGACGGCGCACAGCGTGCCGTTGAGCGTGGCCAGCGGCCGGATCCCCTCCTCGTCGCGCAGCCGCACCGACAGCCGGCGGGCCTGGAACTGGGTGCAGTTCGAGGTCGACGTGAGCTCGCGGTAGCGGCCCTGGGTGGGGATCCACGCCTCGCAGTCGAACTTGCGCACCGCGGACGCGCCCAGGTCGGCGCTGGCCACGTCGATGACCCGGTAGGGCACCTCGAGCTTGGCGAAGAAGTCCTGCTCCCAGGCCAGCAGCCGCAGGTGCTCCTGCTCGGCGTCCTCGGGCCGGCAGTAGGAGAACATCTCGACCTTGTCGAACCAGTGCACCCGGAAGATCCCGCGGGTGTCCTTGCCGTGCGAGCCGGCCTCGCGGCGGTAGGACGGCGAGAAGCCCGCGTAGCGCAGCGGCAGCCTGTCGGCGTCCAGGATCTCGTCCATGTGGTACGCCGCGAGGGGCACCTCGGCGGTGCCCACGAGGTACATGTCGTCGGCCTCGAGCCGGTACACGTTCTCGGCGGCCTGCCCGAGGAACCCGGTGCCCTCCATGGCCGGCGGCTTCACAAGCGCCGGCGGGATCATCGGCACGAACCCGGCGGCGACCGCCTGGTCCATGGCCATCTGCACGAGCGCCAGCTCGAGCAGCGCACCCACCCCGGTGAGGTAGTAGAACCGCGAGCCGGACACCTTCGCCCCGCGCTCCACGTCGATCGCGCCGAGCAGCCGGCCCAGGTCCAGGTGGTCACGCGGCTCGAACCCCTCCGCTGCGAAGTCCCGGGGGGTGCCGACCTCCTGCAGGACGACGAAGTCCTCCTCACCGCCGACGGGGGCCTGCGGGTCGACCAGGTTGGAGATCTCCAGCAGCAGCCGCTCGGCCTCGGCCGCCGCGACGTCGCGCTGCTCCTCGGCGACCCGCACCGCGGCCGAGAGCTCCTTGGCCCGCAGCAGCAGCGCCTCCTTGTCCGGCCCGGAGGCCCGGGACACCTCGCGGCCGAGGTCCTTCTGCTCGGCCCGCAGCCGGTCGTAGCGGGCCCCGGCGTCCCGGCGCCGCTCGTCCGCGTCGACGAGGGCATCGACCACCGCGACGTCCTCGCCACGGGACCGCTGGGAGGCACGCACGAGGTCGGGCTGGTCACGCAGAACACGCAGGTCGATCACGTCACGAGCGTACCGGCGGCTGCTTGCTTCGGGCTCGGGGCGGGCGGCGCGACTGCGCGGCTGACGCCACGTCGGCCTGCTCGCCCAGCCGCAGCAGGACGGCGGGCAGCTCGTCGGCGGGCACCGGCCGGGACCAGTGGAAACCCTGCGCGAGGTCGCAGCCCATGGCCACCAGCTGGCGGATGGCCTCCTCGTCCTCCACGCCCTCGGCCACGGCGATCAGACCGAACTCGTGCGCGAGGTCGACGATCGCCCGGACCAGCACGCCGTGGCTGCCGTCGCTGCCCAGGTTCGTGACGAACGACCGGTCGATCTTGATGGTGCGCAGCGGCATCGTGCGCAGCTGCCCCATGGCCGTGTTGCCGATGCCGAAGTCGTCGACCGCCACCGTGATGCCCAGGGCGGTCAGCTTGCCCAGCATCTCCGCGGCGCGCACCGGGTCCTCGATCAGGGCGCTCTCGGTGATCTCGAACTCCATCATCGTGGCGGGCAGCCCGTGCAGCTCCAGCATCGCCGCCACGACCCTGTCGAGGTCCGGCTCGAGCAGGTTGCGGGCGGACAGGTTGACCGCGACCGGCAGCAGCACGCCGTCGCGGTCCCAGTGCGCCATCTGCTCTCCGACCAGCCCCAGCACCCGCCGGGTCAGCTGGTGCATCAGCCCGGTCTGCTCGGCGATCGGGATGAACTCGGTCGGCGGGACCAGTCCCCGGGTGGGGTGGTTCCAGCGCAGCAGCGCCTCCAGGCCGGTCACCCGCCCGGTCTTCAGGTTGATCTTGGGCTGGTAGTACAGCTGCAGCTCGTCGGTGTCCAGCGCCCGTCGCAGCTCGCCGAGCAGGGTCAGCCGCGAGGTCGTGTTGGCGTCGCCGGCCGAGGAGTACACGGCCATCCCGGCCCCGGCCGCCTTCGCCGCGTACATGGCCACGTCGGCCCGGGCCAGCAGGTCGGTGACGTCGTCCGCGTGGTCGGGCAGCACCGCCAGCCCGATGCTGGTGTCGACGTGCAGCACCAGCCCGTCGAGGTCGAACGGGTCGTCGAACACCGACTGGATGCGCTCCATGGACTGCTCGGCCGCCTCCAGCGAGGCGATCTGCGGCAGCAGCACGGCGAACTCGTCGCCGCCCAGCCGGGACACCGTGTCGGAGTCGCGGACGACCGCGCTGAGCCGCTCGGCGACCTGCAGCAGCAGCGCGTCCCCCCGCGGGTGGCCCAGGGTGTCGTTGACCTCCTTGAAGCGGTCGATGTCGAGCAGCAGCAGCCCGACGGCATGCCCGGATCGGGCGCTGGCCAGGGCGGCGCGCTCCATCCGCTCCCCGAGCAGGCGGCGGTTGGGCAGCCCGGTGAGCGGGTCGAGCAGGGCCAGCCGGGCGTTCTCCCCGGCCTGGTAGCGCAGCCGGCGGCTGGCCTGCCGGACGGTGCGGAACAGCAGCAGCCACAGCAGCGCCAGCCCACCCGCGACCACCATGAGGATGGAGCGGGTGGCCCTGGCCACGGCGTCGGCGGTCTGCTCGTAGGGCAGCACCACCTCGGCGACGCCCACCGGGCTGGTGCCCTGGCCCACGTACAGCGGGACGTAGACGTCGATGCGGCGGTTGGCCCCCCCGTTGTCGGTGCGCTCGAGGGTCACCTTGGGCTGCGCGCTGCCGCCGGGTGCCAGCGCCGCCGCGAACCGGGCGTCGTCGGGGATCTGGCCGGCGCCGACGCTGTTCGCGACGGTCGCCGTCCGGCCGGAGTCGTAGAACTGGTTGCGCTGGGCGGTCCACAGCCGCACCGTCGCGTGCGCCGAGCCGCCGCGGAACAGCGCGTCCAGCTGCGCGGCCTGCTGCGCGTCGATCTGCCCCGGGGCGCGGAACATGGCCGCGGTGACCCGCGGCTCGACGCCGGTGCTGACGTAGGCCTGCGCGGTCTGGGAGGCCTCGGTCAGGGCGTGGTCGGCCAGCAGGCGGTCGTTGACCACGATCAGGGCAACCCCGAGGGTCGCCATCGCGGCGACGCTGACCAGGGCGAACGTGGTCGTGAGCGAGTGGCGGCGCACGCCCCTCCCCCCGGTGCATCGCTCGCGGCGGACGCCGGTGACGTCCCTGACGTCTTCGGATCGGCGCGTCGGGGAAGCTGCTTGAGGGGGATCAGGCCCGCCCGTCCCGGATCCGGGCCAGCCAGGCCTGCGCCTGCGCGTACTCGGCGTCCGAGACGCCGTCCCGCAGCACCGGCGCGACCCGGTCGGCCCGCCGGTAGGACCCCAGGTACCGGACGTCGGCGCAGATCCGGTGCAGCCCGATCAGCGCCTCACCGACCCGCGCCTCGTCGACGTGCCCCTCGACGTCCACCGAGAAGAAGTAGTCGCCGATTCCGCCGCCGGTCGGGCGGGACTCGATCCGGGTCAGGTTGATCCCGCGGACGGCGAACTCGGTGAGGATCTCCAGCAGCGCGCCCGGGTGGTCCCGGCCGATGGTCAGCATCAGCGAGGTCTTATCCGCGCCCGACATGGGCGCCGGCGGCAGCGGCCGGGAGACCAGCACGAAGCGGGTGACGGCGTCCGGCCGGTCCCCGATGTCGTGGGCCAGCGACTCCAGGTGGTACTCCTGCCCGGCCAGCGGTGAGGCGATCGCGGCGTCGTACGGCGCGTCCGGTGCGGCCACGACCGCGGCGGCCCCGGCGGTCGACGAGGCGGGCAGCGCGACGGCCGCCGGCAGGTTCGCCGCCAGCCAGCCGCGGCACTGCGCCTCGGCGTGCGGGTGCGTCGCGACCCGGCGGACGTCGGCCAGCCGGGTGCCCGGCCGGGCCAGCAGGTCGAAGGTGACCGGGACCAGCGTCTCGCTGCGGATCCCCAGCGCCGGGCCGGAGGCCAGCTCGTCCACGGTGGCCGACACCGAGCCCTCCACCGAGTTCTCCACCGGCACCATGGCAGCGTCGACCTCACCGCTGCGCACGGCGTCCAGGGCGGCCGCCACGGTCACGCAGGGCACCCGGACGGCGTCCGGCTCCCCGGCGGCCGCGAGGTGGGCCAGCAGGGCGGCCTCGCAGAACGTGCCCCCCGGGCCCAGGTACCCGTACCGGGGGGCGGCGGGGGGCTCGGTCATGACGCCGTCCGCCCGGTGCGGGGCGGCTGGGGGCTCACGGCGGCCCGGCGCAGCGCATAGCCGATCACCTGCTCCTCCTCCGGGGACAGCGGGGCCTCGGACGCGCCGCGCTTCACGCCCTTGGCGTAGGTACGGGTCTCGGACCGGCCGTTGATCGAGCTGAGCACCAGGCCGTCGCCGGTGTCGTCGAGTAGGGCCACTGAGAACGACAGCCGCCCGCCCATGTCCCCGAAGGCGTCGTACCGGACGACGGCCACGTGCCGGATCGCGTCGGCGAGGTCGTCCCGCACCCGGCCGACGTCACCGGTGAGCGCCTCGACCTGTGCCCGCAGCCCCTCGACCTCGCGGGTCTTGCGGTCCACGGCGTCGACAAAGGAGGCCTGCTCGTCGTCGCCCTGCAGCAGCGTGTAGGCGCGGCGCATCCGGGACAGCCGAACCAGCGCCACGACCGCGACCACGAGGGCGACGATGGCGACGCCGGCCGCCACGACGGCCACCAGGTCGGCCGTGCCGGCGTCCAGGAACGAGGAGAGGGCGGCGGACGGTCGGGCGGTTGGGATCACGGTGGTCACGGGACTTTCTGCCGGCGGGACGGGCCTCGACCGCCGAGGGTAACCGCCGGGCCAACCGGCTGCCCGCCCGGGCGCCGTATGGTCGGGCCATGCACCACGAACCGGGCTACGTCGATCTCGGGTACGCCCGGGTGGACACCGACCGGGCCGCGCGCACCGGCGACCCCGAGGTGGTCTTCGGCGCCGGCAAGACCCCGGCGCAGGTCGTCGACCTCCTCGGCACGCTCGGCGCGGCCCACCCGGAGCGGGCCGTGCTGGCCACCCGGCTCGCCGACGCCGCGCTCGCGGCGGTCGTCGAAGGGTTCCCCGACGCGCTCGTCGACCCGGTGGCCCGCAGTGCCGCGGTGGGGCCGCTGCCGCGGCCGAGCGGCCTGGTCCGGGTGGTGGCCGCGGGCACCTCCGACGCGCCGGTCGCGGCCGAGGCGGCGTTCACCGCGGCCGCGTTCGGGGCGGGCACCACCCGGGTCGACGATGTCGGCGTGGCCGGGCTGCACCGGCTGCTCGCCGTCCGCGGGGACCTCGACGACGCCGACTGCCTGGTCGTCGTGGCCGGGATGGAGGGCGCGCTGCCATCAGTCGTGGGTGGCCTGACCGGCGTGCCGCTGGTGGCCGTGCCCACCTCGGTGGGGTACGGCGCCTCGTTCGACGGCCTGGCGGCCCTGCTCGCGATGCTCAACTCGTGCGCCCCCGGCGTGGTGGTGGTCAACATCGACAACGGGTTCGGAGCCGGCGTCTTCGCCGCGCGAGTGGCCCGACGGGCGGCGCCGCGATGACCCTCGCCTGGTTCCAGTGCCCCTCCGGCGCGAGCGGGGACATGCTGCTCGGCGCGCTGCTGGACGCCGGGGCCCCGTTGGACGCCGTCCAATCGGCCCTGGACGCCGTGGGTGTGGAGCCGATCGAGGTCACCGTGCGGACGGTTCAGCGCGGGGGGCTGGCCGCCGCCAAGGCGGACGTGCGCGCCGCCGAGGCGGCCAGAGCGCGCACCTGGGCGGACGTGCGCCGGCTGCTCGCCGCGGCTGCGCTACCGGAGCAGGTGCGCGGTCGGGCGCTGGACGTGTTCTCCCGGCTGGCCGCGGCCGAGGCCCGTGCGCACCGGATCCCCGCGGACGACGTCCACTTCCACGAGGTCGGTGCGCTGGACGCGATTGCCGACATCGTGGGGGTCAGCGCGGCGCTGCACGCGCTCGGCGTGACCACCGCTGCCTGCCAGGGGGTGGCGCTGGGCAGCGGCACGGTGCGGGCCGCCCACGGCGTGCTGCCGGTGCCGGCGCCCGCGGTCGCCGAGCTGCTCGCCGAAGTGGGCGCCCCGGTCTGGTCCGGGCCCGCGGACGTCGAGCTGTGCACCCCGACCGGCGCCGCGCTGCTCGCCTCGGTGGTCACCCACTGGGGGCCCACCCCGCCCGGCCGGATCCGATCGCGAGGCTACGGCGCCGGCGAGCGGGAGCTGGACGGGACGCCGAACCTGCTGGGCGTGCTGCTGCTGGAGCCCATGGGCGCACCGGAGGAGGGGGCGGACGGCCCGACCCAGCTGGTGCTGGCCGCGAACGTCGACGACCTGGACCCCCGGATCTGGCCGGTGGTGCTGACCCGGCTGCTCGACGCCGGGGCCGCGGACGCCTGGATCACCCCAATCGTCATGAAGAAGGGCCGGCCCGCGCACACCGTGACCGTGCTGGTCGACCCAGCCGCCGCCGAGGCGGTGCGCCGGGTGCTGTTCACCGAGACGTCCACCATCGGGCTGCGTGAGCACGAGGTCACCAAGCGGGCGCTGCAGCGGCACGTGGTGACCGTCCGGGTGCTGGGCCACCCGGTACGGGTCAAGGTGGCCGAGCTGCACGGCGAAGAGGTCAACGCCCAGCCGGAGTTCGAGGACGTCGCCGCCGCCGCGGAGGCGACCGGTCGCCCGGTCAAGGCAGTGCTGGCCGCCGCCCTGGCCGCCGTTCACGGCGGCTGACCGGCCGGCTGCCCGGCCCCCGGCGGGCTCGCCCTGGCCCAGCTCAGGAGGTGGCGGCTGCTTCGGTCCAGGTCGCGGTGGCCTGAGCGAGGGGTGAGGGGGCCCGGGCATGGTCGGGGATTTCGGTTCCGTCGGGTCGGTGGGTGTGCAGGGTGCCGTCGGGGCCGCGGGTCATGCGGTCGCCGTGGTCGTGGATGGTGTGGTGGTGTCGGGAGCACAGCAGGGCGAGGGTGTGCAGGTCGGTGCGGCCGCCGAGGGACCAGGGGAGCAGGTGGTGGACTTCGCACCAGTCGGCGGGTCGGTCGCAGCCGCAGAAGCGGCAGCCGCCGTCGCGTAGGCGCACGGCGCGGCGTTGGACGGGAGTGGGGTCTTTGCGGGCCCGGCCGATGTCGAGGGGTTCGGATGCCCGGGTCGGGTGTCGTCGACCAGGACGGGCACGACGGTGGCGTCGCACAGGGTCCGTAGCCCGGTCCAGGCGCTGATCGGTCCGTGCCGCTCGAGGTGGGCATGGCCCACCGCGTCGCGCACCGCGGACAGCCCGATGACGATACGGACCTGGGGTCGTTCCCCGCCGGTGGACGGCAGCGTTGCGTGGGCCAGGGCCAGCTCGGCCAGGTGCGTGAGGGCGTCCGCGCGCAGCTGTGGGGCGGTGCGGTCGTCGCCGGTCGTGCGCAGCGCCTGCCCGGCTGCCTCCAGGGCGGTGATCAGCGCGGTGCCCTCGATGGGGCCGAGCAGGCGTCGAGGGCGACCATCCCGTCGTAGGCGGGGGACACGGCCAGGTACCGGCGAGCCTGGACGGCGCCGACGTCGTCGATGTCGGCGCCGGGGTCGACCGCGGCGGCCCAATGCTCGACCACCGCGCGCAGCTGGCGCGGGTCGAGCCGGCGGGCCGCCTCGAGCAGGACTGGTTCCGCCGCAGCCGCGGCCGCCGTGCGCTGCCGGGTGGCGGTCACCCCACGGGCCAGCACCTGGGCGCGGGCGACGGACAGCTCACCGGCGGCGAACGCCGCCGACCGCGGGCAGCAGCTCGCGCCGCGTATGCCCGGTGCACAGCCGCTCCCGGGCCGCCCCGGCGGTCATCCGCAGGTCCGCCCGGGCCCACGCCAGCCCCGACACCGCACCGTCGCCCTGCCAGCCCTGCGCGGTGTCGAACGCGGTCAGCCGCCGGGTGAACTCCGCCTCGGCCCGGTCCACCAACGCGCGCAGCCGCACCAGCTCCTCGCCGAGCACGACCAGACCCGCGACCTGCTGTGCCCCGAGCCGGTCCAGCACCCCGGCCAGGTCGTCGAGCGGCGAACCAGTCGAACACATGGCCCGCATGTCTGCTTAAGTGAAGTCCGGTATGTGGCTTTCGTTGGGCTTCAGCAGGGTGTGCAGGGGGTGCGGGTCGGTCTGCACGGCTTGTTCGAGGAGGCGGTAGAAGAGCAGTCCGCGGCTTCGCGAGGTGCGCCGGTTGAACCGGAAGGTGAACTCGTCGAGGTAGTAGGGCAGGTGCTGTTCCCCGACCCGGTAGTGCAGGGTGCCGGTGAGCCAGCGTTTGAGTAAAGAGGCGACCAGGTGCACCCCGGGAAGCACGCTGGCCCGGTCTTGGGTCGTATCGCTGGTGGTGTACTCGTGGGTGTAGCCGAGGCCGGTCAGCCGGCGCAGCGCGCGGGTGCCGTCGGTGCGCACGAGGGACCCCGGTTCGATGACCTCGGTGGCGAACTCGAGCAGCTCGGCGGTGCCGGGGCGCTGCGCGACGGCGAGCCGGACCCGCCCCAGCCGGCGAGAGTCGTTGTGCTCCACGGCCACCAGGACGCCGACCTTGTCGCCGAAGCCGCCCATCGTGCCGCGGCTGACGCCGCCGATCATCGTCTCGTCGAGCTCGACGACACCGCTCAGCCGGTCGCGTTCCGGGCGGACCATGGCGCGGCGCAGCTTGTGCAGCCACGCCCACGCGGTCTCATACGAGCCGAACCCGAGCACCCGCTGCAAGCCGAGCGCGGACACCCCGTTCTTCTGCGAGGTCACGAACCAGACCGCCGCGAACCACGTCGACAGCGGGGTGTGGGTCCGGTGGAAGATCGTGCCCGCCGTGACCGACGTGCGCCGCTGACACTGCTTGCACATCCACAGACCCGCGCCCGTGCGCCAGTACTCGCCCCCACCACACCCCGGGCAGACGAAACCCTCCGCCCACCGGATCGAGGCGAGGTAGTCAAGGCAGGCCGCGTCGTCCGGGAACCACTCCAGCAGCTGCTGGCACGTCGCCGGATAGTCCACCCCGCGAACCGGATCCGCGACCATCCACCAAGCCTACTTCACTCAAGCAGATATACAGGCCACGTCTATCTGGAGTAGACGGACCCACCGACAGTCCGAGCCCCGAGCCCGAGGCTGTGGACGGCAGGCCGGTAGCCGACGCCCGGCAACCCTGCGCCGGTCAGCGCCCGCCGCCGAACTCAGCGCAGGGTGAGCTGCCGGTTGGTCAGGCCGGCCCTGGCGTGCCGCTGGGCGTCGGTGAGCGGAGTCGCCTCGGCGAGCGCGTCGTCCAGCCGGGCCCGGAAGTCGGTGGCCGGGTCCTCCACGTCGTCCGCACGGCTGCTGGTCGGGAGGTCCCAGACGGGCACGAGGAGCCCGTGCGCCCGAAAGGTGCCGAGAAACCGCGAGCCCTCGCCGAGCGACAGCCCGCCCGTGGCATGCAGCCGGGCGAGCGCGTCGAGCAGCGGCTCCTCCTCCTCGGGCAGCACCCAGCGCAGGGTGCTGCGCTCGCGCATCCCGGCCCAGTAGGCGGCCTCCACCGAGACCAGCCGCGCGGTGGGGACCACGGCGCTGTTGGCCCGCTCGAGCGAGGCGGTGACCTCGGCGTCCAGCTCCTCGCCGACCCCCTCGAGCCAGAAGTCGAAGCCCGGGTGCACGGCCACCGTGAACGGCGCGGACGGGTCCAGCAGGTCCTGCAGGCGGGCGCCCGGCCCAGGCAGCCCGCTGGGAAGCACCGGAGTCCCCGGGTCGGCGTCCAGGGCCAGCTCAAGCGCCGCCGCGACGTCCCGGCTGGCGTCGCCGGACGCCCCCGGCACCTGCAGGCCCACGAACACCTCTCCGTCGCCGCGCACCATGGCGGGCCACGCGAGGGGCAGCACGGTGGCCAGGGTCACGGTGCGGTCGGCGAAGCGGCCGGCCAGCGTCAAAGGTGCGGTCGCGGCCGGCACGATCTCGCGCAGCGCGACCCAGTCGCACTCCCCGGCCAGCCCCTCGAACGGACGCCGGACGAGCGTCTCGGCGGCCCGGGCGGCGGCCCGCCCGTGGCAGGCCTTGTACCGGCGCCCGGAGCCGCACGGGCAGGGCTCCCGGCCACCGACGATGGGAACCTCACCCGGGTCGACGGCGTCGGCGGGGACGGCGGGGCGCTTCGAACGAGCGGTCATGGCCGGGCAGCGTAACCGCCGCGCCAGGGGACGTTCACACTGCGGGCTCAGCGGGGCAGGACCGCCCAGACCCGCTGCCGGTCGGTGCCGGCGCCGTCCACACCCCAGGCGCTGGCCAGGCAGCCCACGATGACCAGGCCGCGGCCGGAGCCGGCCGCGAGCGCCGGGTGAGCGGCTTCCGGCCGGGTGGGCGCGCCACCGTCGACCACGGCCACCTCGACGACCGCCACGTCGATGCGCCAGCTGGCCCGCACCCGTCCCCGCGGCAGCGGTCGGGCGTGCCGCACCGCGTTGGCCATCAGCTCGGACAGCACGACGAGGGCGTCGGAGCGCTCCGGCTCGCGGATCCCGGACGCCACCAGGTCGGAGGCCAGCCGGTTGCGGGCCACCGCGACGCTGCCGAAGCCGAACGGCAGCTCGACCTCGCGCTCCCGGGCCGATCCCTCGGGCACGTCAACGGACGACGCGGCACTCGAACGGGGGGGTCGCACCCGCATCACGCGGTCTCCGGTGGTTCGGTCGGGACGGTCGGACCGGTCGCGGGCACGGCGACGGTCGACTCCTTCTTCCCCGTGAGCGCCTGCTCGAAACGGCGCGCCTGCTCCAGGACCCGTCCCGGTCGGTTCGTGATGATCGCCTCGACGCCGAGCTGCAGGCACAGCTCCACGTCCTGCGGCTCGTCCACGGTCCAGCAGTGCACCTGGCCGCCCCGGCTGTGCACCCGCTCGACGTACCGGGGGTGGGCCCGGAGCACCTCGATGCTCGGTCCGACGATCCCCACGTGCAGCGGCAGCGAGCCGTCGCGCAGGTTCAGCGGGACCCGTTCCATGAGATACACGGTAGGCAGACTCGGCGCGAGGGTGTCCATGCGGCGCAGCGACATCCCGGAGAAGCTCATGACCCGGGCGGGGGACCGCTCCCCGAGCCGCGGGTGCGCCCAGCCGAACCGGTCCAGGGTCTCCACCAACCGCCGCTCGACCAGCCCGGCGTAACGGGTCGGGTGCTTGGTCTCGATGGCCAGCTCGACCCGACGGCCGCAGTCGACGACGTACTCGAGCAGCCGCTCCAGGGTGAGCACCTCGCGCCGCTCCTGGTCGACGACGTCCGGCGCCTCGGTGTCGGTGCCGCTGTCCTTCCAGGAGCCGAAGTCGAGGGCGGCCAGCTGCTGCAGCTCCATGGTGGAGACCACGCCCCGCCCGTTCGACGTCCGCTCCAGCCGGCGGTCGTGCACGCAGACCAGGTGCCCGTCAGCCGTGAGCCGGACGTCGCACTCCAGACCGTCGGCGCCGGCCTCGACGGCGCGGCGGTAGGCGGCCAGGGTGTGTTCGGGCAGCGCCGCGGAGGCACCCCGGTGGGCGACGACCATCACCACGGGGTGATGGTCCCAGGTGGTTGCCGAGGCGGCGGCACCGGCATCCTCACTCGGCCGGCGGTGCCGCGCGCAGGAACCGGGCGAAGTGCGGGACGGTGAACGCGATCTGGCCGCGCTCGCCGCTGTACACGAGCCCCTTGCGGATCAACGACTCCCGGGCCACCGAGAGGCTGGACACCCGCTTTCCGAGGCTCCTGGCCACCGCCGAGGTGGTCACCGACCCGTCGTCGCCGGGGACCAGCTCGGCCATCGCCCGCAGGTAGGCCCGCTCGGCCGGGGTGGCCCGCTCGAACCGGCTGCCGAAGAAGCCCACGGCGAGCTCGGACTGGGCCTGCGGCAGCCCGGCCCGGACATCGTCCTCGGTGATCGGGTTGCCGACGGCGGCGTCCCAGGTGGCCTGGCCGTACGCCTGCACGAAGTACGGGTAGCCACCCGACTCCCGGGCCAGCAGGTCCAGCGCCGCCCGGGTGTAGGTCACGCCCTCGCGCTCGGCCGGGACGGCCAGCGCGGCGTCGGTGGCCGCCGGGTCGAGCCGGTCGATGGCAAGGTACCGGAACAGCCGCTCGGCGTACGACTTGGAGCTGGACAGCACCCCGGGCAGGTGCGGCAGGCCGGCCCCCACGACGACCAGCGGCGACGCCTGTTGACCCACCTCGTGCACGGCGCCGCACAGCGCGGCCAGGTCGGCGGCCGGCACGTCCTGCATCTCGTCGACGAACAGGGCCACCCCGACGCCGAGGTCACGGGCCACCTCCGCGGCGTCCAGGAACAGCTCGGTGAGGTCGATCTCCAGGTCCCCGGAGTCGGCCCGGCCGCGGGTGGCGTCGACGTCCAGGCCGAGCTGCCACGAGCCGTCCGGGGACGCCTTGACCGAGAACGCCTTGAGCACGGACAGGAAGCCGCGGACCCGCTCCTCACCCCGGTGCCGGGCGCCGATCTCCCGGATCGCGGCGTACACGGCCGACGCGACCGGGCGGCGCAGCGACTGGTCGCCGCGGGCCTCGATCTTGCCGGTGGCCCAGGCCCGGCTGATGGCCTGCGAGCGCAGCGCGTTGAGCAGCACGGTCTTGCCGACCCCGCGCAGACCGGTGAGCACCAGGCTGCGCTCGGGCCGGCCCAGCGCCACCCGCTCGAGGACGACGGCGAACTGGTCGAGCTCGCGGTCCCGCCCGGCCAGCTCGGGCGGCCGCTGGCCGGCACCGGGGGCGTACGGGTTGCGGACCGGGTCCACGTCTCACCTTCTCTCAGCCTGTATCGGTCCTCTGCGATACAGCCCGATAAGGCTACAGACGGACGGCGACAGCGGGCGACCGGCGCGCGCTACTTGAGCAGCCGGGACAGCCGCCGGTCGGCCAGCGGCTTGCCCCCGGTCTGACAGGTGGCGCAGTACTGCAGCGCCGAGTCGGCGAAGGACACCTCCCGGACGGTGTCGCCGCAGACCGGGCAGGGCAGTCCGGTCCGGCCGTGCACGCGCAGGCCGCTCTTCTTCTCCGCCTTGAGGTCGCCCGTGGCCAACCCCACCGACCGCGCCACCGCGTCGGTGAGCGTCTCACGCAGGGCTGCGTACAGCCGCTGCAGCTCCTCGGCAGTGAGGCCGCCGGCCGGCTTGAACGGCGACAGCCGGGCCGCGTGCAGGATCTCGTCGGAGTAGGCGTTGCCGATCCCCGCGATGACGGACTGGTCGCGCAGCACCCCCTTGAGCTGCTGACGGCCGTGCGCGGCCAGGATGCCGGCCAGCACGTCGGCGGTGAAGGCGGCGTCCAGCGGGTCGGGTCCGAGCCGGGCCACGCCGGGGATCTCGGCCGGGTCGCGCACGCAGTACACGGCCAGCTTCTTCTGGGTGCCCTGCTCGGTGAGCGAGAAGCCCGAGTCGTCGTCCAGCCGCACCCGCAGCGCCAGCGGGCCCTTGCCCGGCCGCACCGGCGTGGCCGGCAGGGCGTCCGACCAGCGCAGCCAGCCGGCCCTGGCCAGGTGGAGGACCAGGTGCAGACCGTCGACGTCCAGGTCGAGGAACTTGCCGCGCCGGCTCACCTCGGTGATGGTGAGGCCCTGCAGCGAGGTGACCGGTGGGTCGTAGGTCTTCAGCGCGCTGATGGCGGCGACGTCCACCCGAGCGACCACCCGGCCGACCGCGTGCTCGCGCAGGAACGCGACCAGCGACTCCACCTCCGGCAGCTCCGGCACACCGGCAACCTACGGTCCGGACGGGCGGTCAGGCCAGGCCGAGGGCGGCGGCCTCCTCCCACAGCTCCTCGCGGACGTCGGGGTGCGCGGCCTGGTCGATGAGGAACCGGGCCTGGTCGTGCTGGCTGTGGCCCCACAGCGGCGCCACCCCCTGCTCGGTGACCACCGCGCTCTGCTGGAAGGAGGTCACCGGCTCGTCGAGGAGCGGCACGATCGTGGAGACGTCGGCCTTGGGGTGCCACGAGCGCAGCGCCATCAGGGCCTGGCCGCCCACCGAGTGCATGGACCCCACGATGAAGTCGGTCTGGCCGCCGAAGCCGGAGTAGATGCGCGCGTTGATCCGGGAGGCGTTGGCCTGCCCGAACAGGTCCACCTGCAGCGCGGTGTTGACCGAGACCATCTGCCGGTTGCGCGCGATCAGCGTCGGGTCGTTGACCTTCTCGGTGCGCATGACCCGGACCCGGCGGTTGTGGTTGAGCCACCGGTACAGCTCCTGGGAGCCGAACAGGAACGAGGCCACCAGCTCCCGGTCCGGGTCGAGTGCGCCGGCCCGGTCGAGGGTGAGCACGCCGTCGCTGAACATCTCGGTCCAGATCCGCAGCGACCGCCGGCCGGTCAGCCCGACGAGGGTGGCGTCCGGGACGCCGCCGATGCCCATCTGCAGGGTGGACCCGTCGTTCACCAGGTGGGCCACCCGCTCGCCGATCGACAGCGACACCTCGTCCAGCGGGATCGGGGTCGGGGAGGCGAGCGGCTCGTCCACCTCGATGGCCAGGTCCACGCACTCGACCGGCAGCTGGGCGTCGCCGAACGTGTAGGGCATCTGCGGGTTGACCTGGGCGACGACCAGGGCGCCACGCTCCCTGGCCGCCTCCACCGCGGCCGGCATGATGTTGACCTCGGTGCCCAGGGAGACGGTGCCCTCGAACGGGGTGCTGGTGTGCACCAGGACGACGTCCGGCGGGGTCGTGGTCCGAAACAGGACGGGCGCCAGCGACAACCGGCTGGGGATGTACCGCAACCGCGGGCTGCGCCGCACCCCAGGGCCGACGAACGGCGTCTCGATGATCACGCCCTCGCGGTCGGGGACGCCCACCTGCGGGTTGAGCACGAACAGCCGGTACGTCGGCAGCGCCGCGTCCAGCAGGGTCAGGGCCGAGGCCGGCAGCGCGAAGTTACCGCTCACGACCACGCGCGGGTTCTCCGGCAGGGACGCGAGGTGCGACGACAGGACGTCGGGTGCGATGGTCTTCACGGCGGCCATCGTCCCACCTACCGCTGGACGGCGGGCAGGACCTCAGCCACCCTTGCCCCATGCAGGAACGCGCCGTGCTTCCCACCAGGGGCGAGGTCTTCCTGGACGCGCGCCACGACGGCCGGTCGCTGCGGGTCAGCGCCCACCCTGAGGACGGGGTCGTGGTGGTCAGCCACTGGCGCGGCGACCGCTGCGTCGCCACCTTCCGGCTGGCCACTGCCGACGTGGCCGCACTGATGGACGCCCTGGCCGACGTCCAAGATCCTCGCTAGCGGTCACCGACCGCCCAGCAACGGCGCGTTCGGACCGCCAACGGTGATCTTGGAGGGTCAGAGGTCGAGCCGGCGGAAGACCGGTCGGGGCAGGTGCCGCAGCCCGGACATCACCCAGCGCATGGTGCCGGGAACCCACACGGTCGAGCGGCCCTTGGCGATCCCGTCGGCCACCGCCTCGGCCACCGCCTCGGGCGTGGTGGCCAGCGGTGCCTCGGGCAGCCCGTGGGTCATCCGGGTGCGCACGAAGCCGGGCCGGACGACGAGCACCCGGGCGCCCGAGCCGCGCAGCGCGTCGCCCAGGCCGGTGGCCAGCGCGTCCGCGCCGGCCTTGGCCGAGCCGTAGACGAAGTTGGACCGGCGCGGCCGCTCGGCGGCCACCGAGCTGAGCAGCACGAGCACCCCGTGGCCCTGCGCGCGCAGCCGCTGGGCGGTGCGCAGCCCGAGGGAGACCACGCCCACGTAGTTGACCTCGGCGACGGCCACGGCGAGGTCCACGTCGTCCTCGGCGGCCGCCTGGTCCGGCAGCACGCCGAAGGCCAGCAGCACGACGTCCCAGTCGCCGACGCCGAACAGGTCCTCGACGAGCTTCTCGTGCTCACCGGCCGCGGCCGCGTCGAAGGTCCGCTCCAGCACCTCGGTCGCACCGGCGGCCCGCAGCCGCACCGCGGCCTGGGACACCCCGACCGAGTCACGTCCGACCAGCCCGACCCGACGGACCCGGTCGCGGACCAGCCGTTCCGCGACGGCCAGCGCGATCTCCGAGGTGCCCCCGAGGACGAGCAGCGACTGCGGGGCACCGAGGGCGTCGATCACAGGTCCAGCCTCCTGGCCAAGTCAGAGGTGAAGCGTCCGGTCGGGTCGACACGTTGCCGCACCGTGCGGAACGCGTCCAGGTCGGGGTACATCCGGGGCAGCAGCTCGGGGCGCAACCGCGAGTCCTTGGCCAGGTACACCGCGCCGCCGGCGTCCACGACCAGCCGGTCCAGGGCGTCCAGCAGGTCGGCCAGGTCGGCGGCGGACGCCGTGACGTCCAGGGCCAGGGTCCAGCCGGGGCGGGGGAAGGACAGCGGGCCGGGATCGGCCGGCCCGAACCGCTTGAGCACGGCCAGAAACGACGGCGCCCCGGACCGCCGCAGCAGCTCGAGGGCGGCCCTCAGCGCGTCGTCGCGGTCGGTGGGGACGACCAGCTGGTACTGCAGGAACCCGCGCGGCCCGTAGGCACGGTTCCACTGCTGGACGCCGTCTAGCGGGTGGAAGAAGGTGGACAGCCGCTGCGGCTCGGCGACCCGGTGCCGCGGCGCCTTGCGGTACCAGGCCTCGTTGAAGGCGCGCACCGACAGCGGGTTGAGCAGCCCGCCCGGCAGGTGCGGGGGCACGGTGATCCGCGGGTTCGGTCGGTACGCCAGCGGGTCGCCGGAGCCCGGGACGGCGTCCGCGGGCGCATGGTCGCCGCGGGTGATCACCCCACGGCCCTGGTGCCTGCCACCGGCCAGGCAGTCGATCCAGGCCACCGAGTAGCGGGACACCTGGTCGCCCTCGACCAGCCCGGCCAGCAGCGCGTCCAGGTCGGGCGCCCGCACAGTGTCCACCAGCATCCACGCGCTGGTGACCGGCACCAGCCGCAGCGTCAGCGACACGACGATGCCGGTGAGCCCCATGCCGCCGGCCGTGGCCCAGAACAGGTCGGGGTCGTCCTGCGGGGTCACCTGCCGCACGCTGCCGTCGGCGAGCAGCAGGTCGAACGACGTGACGTGGCTGGCGATCGAGCCGTCCCGGTGGTGGTTCTTGCCGTGCACGTCGACCGCCAGCGCCCCGCCGAGGGTGACGTAGCGGGTGCCCGGGGTGACCGGCACGAACCAGCCGCGGGGCAGCAGATACCTCAGCAGCGCGTCCAGGCTCAACCCGGCCTCGGCGGTGACCGTCCCGTCGACGTCGTCCAGCTCGAGGACCCGGTCCAGCAGGGTCAGGTCGAGGACCTGCCCGCCGGCGTTCTGCGCGGCGTCGCCATAGGAGCGGCCCAGGCCCCTGGCCAGGCTGCCGCGGCCCCCGGCCGAGGCGACCGCCGCCGCCGCGGCGGCCACGCTGGTCGGGCGGACGACGGTCGCGAGCGTGGGAGCCGTGCGCCCCCACCCGGTCAGCAGGGCCGGCGCCGGGTCAGGCACCGAACGCACCGATCCCGAAGGTCACCAGCCAGATCAGCACGAGGGCCTGCAGCACCCGGTCGGACCACACGATCTGCTCGGGGTCGCCGGCGCGGCCGTGGTCGACGTCCACCGC
The DNA here is from genome assembly GCA_036510875.1 of Actinomycetes bacterium. NCBI lineage: Bacteria > Bacillati > Actinomycetota > Actinomycetes > Actinomycetes bacterium. The sequence continues at coordinate 1,025 of DATCDE010000216.1, read as the reverse complement.
GTAGCGCAGCAGGGCCAGCACGAACGGGGCCACCGACACCGGGCCCCACGCCACCGGGGTGCCGTTGACGTCGACCTGGAACGCCCACAGGCAGTACGCCGTGATCGTGACGCCGGCGGAGATGCTCCACACGAACCGCAGGTAGCCCGGGGTGTAGGAGTCCAGCGACTTGCGGGTCCCGGCGTCGGGGTGGCTGACCAGCTCGGAGTACCGCTTGCCGGCCACCACGAACAGCGACCCGAACGCGGCCACGATGAGGAACCACTGCGACAGCGGGATGTGCGAGGCCAGGCCGCCGGCCATCGCGCGCAGCAGGAAGCCGCTGCTGACGATGGCCAGGTCGATGACCGGCTGGTGCTTCAGCCACAGCGAGTACGACGTGGTGAGCACCAGGTACACCGCCAGCACCGCGACCAGCCCCGGGGTGGACAACGCGGCAGCCAGCCCGAGGGAGGCCACCGCCAGCAGCACCGCGACCACCACCGCGGTGCGCGGCGACACCCGCCCGGACGCCAGCGGCCGCAGCCGCTTGGTCGGGTGCCGGCGGTCCTCCTCGACGTCGGCCAGGTCGTTGACCAGGTAGCCGGCGCTGGCGGCCAGGCTGAACGCGACGAACGCCACCACCACGGCCACGGCCACCGTCGGCTCGAAGATCGCACCGGCGGCCAGCGGGGCCGCCGCCACCAGCACGTTCTTCACCCACTGCTTCGGCCGCAGCGCAGCGATCAGCCCGCCACCGGCCTCCTCGCGCGCAAGCGCGGCCTCCACCACGACACCCATTGTCGACGTCCGCCCGGTCAACGGGCGTACACCGCGAAGAAGTCCCGGCTGGTGTCGGTGAAGTACCGGCTGGCCGGGCGCTGGAAGGCCACCAGCTTGTGCGAGACCGGACTGGTGACGCTGGCCCCCGGCGTGTACCACATGAACGAGATCCAGGCCACGTTGATGTCCAGCTGCATGGCCCGCACCGCACCGGCACGCAGCAGCAGAGCGGCCAGGCTGTGCACCGACAGCGCGTCGCCGGC